>JAIQGB010000232.1 GCA_020072905.1 Terriglobia bacterium
GCTGGTCGCGCAAGTGAACGTCGAGGGACCCTCCGCGATCGCCCGAGGCGTGGACGACGGGTTCGTCACCATCATCTCCAGACTGCGCAGGCCGATGGTCGGGTCCGCGATCTGCTCTTTGACCTCGCTGCGCACCTGGTCTTTGAGTTGATCCGAAGCCACATACGCCGTCGCCGGCTTGCCGCCCAGCGTCTCCGCATCGCCCGCCTTGAAGGCGTACGGCACGCTCACCAGCAAGACGCGCGGCATCGTCGCGCCGCCTTCCACCATCACCTCCAGCCAGCGCGCCTTGCCGGTGGTGAACAACTCCATGGGCACGCCGTCCGGCTGCATCGCTCCCAGCAGCACGCCGTAACGTCCTTGCGCGTCCGCCTGCACGGTCTGCGTCTCCCACCAGAGGGGGCTCCCGCCTTCCTGCGCCGCATACAGAGAAAAGCTCACATTGACTGCACCGCTGACGGCCTTTCCTGAGGCATCCCTCAGGAACCCGTCATAGCGGATCAGGCGCGGTAGGCTCCCATTCGTTGATGGGCCGCGCCAGGCAGACTCCTGACCGTACAATGCCGCTCCGAGGAGCGAACACACTACCGCTGACAAAACTGCCATGAGTACTCGACGCATCGTCGCACCTCCAGTTATTCAATTCCGTTGTGCAAAAGTTGAGGCCTTGCTTGCGGAGTCGGGCGATGCCTCCGCGAGGCTCGCCCAGCTCGGTGGTGACTTGTGCTACCTTGTCTCTGTTCTTCCTCGCAGGCGGCCTCCCCCACTGGCGGGAGGAGCAGTACGACGCGCGGGGCCCACTCTACTCGAGCCGGGCTGGCCTCGCGGCGCGGCGCTCTCCGCGGCCGCACCCGAGAGCGCCGCGGTCCCATTTCCTGTCAAACTCACAGCCGCCGGACTGCCGCCGCCGTCGTGACTGATCTTCAGCGACGCCGTGCGCGCCCCCATCCCCGCCGGCGTGAAGGTCACATTGAACGTGCAACTCCCCCCGCCCGCCAGCGTGGCCGGCGCCGCCGGGCAATTGTTGGTCTGGCCAAAGTCCCCGCTCTGGGCACCGGTGATGGCGAGGGTCCAGATGTGCACCGCCGTACTGCCGGCGTTGGATAGCGTAATGCTCTGGGGAGGACTGGTCGTTCCCACCTGCCGGCTGCCAAAATTCCAGCTCGCAGGGGTCAAACTGACGGCGGTCCCGATGCCCGTCAGCAGCACCCGGTGCGGGCTGCCCGGCGCGTCGCTGGCGATCACCACCGAGGACTTGCGCGGCCCGGCTGCGCTGGGTGTGAAGGTTACGGCGACCGTGCAGAACGCGCCAGCTCCCAAGGTGCTTGGAGACAGCGGGCAGTCGTGGCTTTTGGCGAAATCTGCGGCCTGACCGCCGGTAATACTGAGGCTCGTGACGGTGAGAGGGCTGAATCCGCTGTTGGTCAAGGTTATCGCGTGGACAGAGCTGGTGGTGGTCAGACGTTGAGTTGGGAAGCTCAGACCACCGCTCGGCAACCAGGACATGGCAGCGGGGAGAGTCGGCGCGCCATACTCGTAGGCGCCCATGTCCGCGACCGCCGTACCATTGTTGTCCCCATCCAGGATTCTGGGCAGGCCGGTGAGATCGTAAGACGAGATGCTGGGAGCAGAGTTCGTGCCCGCATCTATGGCCGGCGAGGACGCTTGCAGGCGGAAGTCGCGGTTGGGCTCGTCAACAAAGAGTGGGTCGGAGGCGCTATTGCCCGTCCCCGTAAAACCCCCCGCGACCGTGGAGTAGGTAACGTCGGTGCAACTGAAGATTTCCGACCCAAAGTATTCGCCAGTATCATAGGCCCGGTTGCCCCAAACGATGTTGTTGGCAATTTTGGGCGTCGACCAGGAGCGGCATTCAATTCCACTGATGTTTCCTTCGAGGAATCCATTGAAGTTGTTGACTACGGTATTGTTGACCACCTCCAGGATATCCTCGGGGACCCCCGGATATAAGGTTAAACCCCCACCGATATCTGTGCCGATGTCGGCGACCGCATTACCCGCTATCACGTTATCCGTAATGGAGACCGAACGACTGTACACCTTAACCCACGCGCCGCCTCCTCCACCGGGTGAGGCATTGTCCAGGATGCGATTCCGCGCGATCGTTCCGCTCCCTTCAGGACCAGGGTAACCGAGGTCGAAGTAGATGCCTCCCCCTTCATTGCCATAAAAAGCCCAAGCTTGGCCCCTACCAGAAACATTCCCGCGAATCGTATTGTCCATGATCGTGATCGGGCTCGCCTCGGCGTATATCCCAGCTCCCTGTGCGGTATCCTCAGGGATTTGATTGTTGGCGATCAAATTGTGGGAGATTTCAGTATTGGTCCTGCTCACACAAAGAACCCCCGCCCCCGTGTAGAAAGAGTTGAACGTGGTGTCTGTCACCGTCGTGTTGTTCCCGCCCGTGACCGTGAAGCCATCGAGGAGGGCATTGCTGGCACAGGTCACGGCAATGCCGCTACCGCCCGCGTCGATGACGCTCAGTTCGGTGCCCGCCCCCACCAGCTTGACGCCGTCCTTCATCACGATGTTTTCGATGTAGTGTCCGGGGCCGACCTGGACGATGTCCCCGCTGGTGGCGGCGTTGATGGCTCCCTGAATGGTTGCGTACCCGCAACCACTGGCGCAGACGGTCCGAATGGTGCTCGCACTCGGAGCCACGACCAGAATCACCGAAATCGCCTGCGCGCTGTTGGTGGCGCCTATCGCTTGCGCTGCCAGCTTGGTGCGATAGGTTCCAGGCGCCAAGCCGTTCAGCGAAACAGAGACAGTGACGAGATCTCCCGCGGCCGCAAGCGTGCCGGTGTGGGGGCTCACGGAGAGCCAGGCCGGATTGCCGGTGGCATACCAGTCTGGGCTGCCGGTGCCGATGTTTTTCACGGTGAAGCTCTGGCTCGCCGGATTCGCGCCCCCCTGGGTGCCGACGAAGGCCAGGCGCGCGGGCAGAAAGTTGAGCGCCGCGCCGACGGCGACCGGGTTCACAATGACATCAACATCGTGCGTTGTCGCTCCTGCCGCCACCGTCACCGCAGCAGCGTCCGATGCAGCGATGGTCACGTCGACGGCGGACTCCGGGGGCCCGCTATAGAACTCCGGAGGGAAAGTCGTGTCAAGACCGATGAAATCCGTGTTGGCCTCGGTGAAAGCATTGGTCGTCCCGACCAGAGGCTCAACGCGGACATAGTAATTGCCGGCCGTCAGGCCCGAAAGGCAGTAGCCCCCGGGATCAGCATCAGCGTCCACGCCCGAGAGGGCTCCCACCACGGGGCGCGAGGCCTGGCTCGTCGAAACCGCTACGACGTGGGCACCCTTCACTCCCGTCCCATCCGGACGCAGCACTCGACCACAGATTGTTCCGAAGGTCGTCGACGCCGTGGCGCTGGGATAGAGCGTGCTGAGGCCGGCGATGTCATCGGGTTCCAGAGTCCGGCCCTGGATGTTGGGCGCGGCATACGGGAACAAAGTGGCCTGCAGCGAGTAGTCTCCACTGGTAAATCCGTCGCGTTGGAGGCCCGTGGAGACGTCAAAGCTGCCTGCCACCGCCGTGTGCTCCAGCCCAAAGCAGTGCTGGATCTCGTGTGTGGCCACACTCTCGATGTCATAGGTGTTGGCAGGGAGAAGCTGATTAGGGTTTGCGGGTGTGGCCGTGGACCAAGTGTAGTCGTGATTGTTGAAGGCGACGTCGCAGCCCAGAATGGCTCCGGTAAAAGGGTTGAAGGTGTAAAAGGCTGCCGCCAGAGCTCCGAAGGAATCGTCGGAATCCACTTGGAAGAAGTAGATGACATTCTGATCGTCGGTGAGGTTTATTCCGCTTTCACTGTCAATGTCGGCGGGAAGGTCGATGGGAGCCCCCTCGACGATCGTGGCATCCGAAGTTGTGACGTTGTTGATGCGCTGGAAGGAATTACGAATGGCCGTGAGGTCGCTGCCATCGGTGATGTCGAACGAGCCATCTAGTTCCAGGCTGAAGGTTATGGAACCGCCGACCAAATGCAGTCCAACGTTGCGAATTCCCCCCAGATCGCGGAGGTTGGTTTGAATCCATGCATAGCCTGAGCTCACAAACAGCATGACTCCGAGAACGAGTCCCAGGCGCCAAGTGAGACGATTTCTCCAGCACATCGCAGTCACCTTCCGTTCAGCCGATAAATGGTGTCTCTGAATTCGTCCAGGTCCTGGGTGGCTTTGGAGGCAGGACCGCCCAGGAGGTTGAGGCCACTCAAATCGCGAGCGACCACGTCGCGTCCCGTATGGGGATCCCTGTACACCCGGAAATTGCCCTGCGCCCAACCTAGCACGCGGTGAGTCCCCGTCACGCGCCCCGTCTTCACGAAGAGCACGTGCCTGTCCTTTACCCGGAAGACGGGCATTCCCGGCGCGCGCATCCCCACGCCTCTGACCATCCCTCCCAGGGTCTCAATGACGATGGTTCCCCCGGTGTGGCCTTTCAGGTACTCCTCCACCTGGAAAGTCGTCCGGGTATAGATACGGCTGTGCTCGGCGTTCCAGGCGCTAACGCTGTTGACCACCGTGCCCACAAAGATGACGTCGGCCCCGTGAGTCAAGTCGGCCAACCTCATCGCCCGAAGAGTTGCCGAGCGGCTCGACGTGGCCAGGAGACACCCGAAGACCAGACCCAGCAGGAAGACTCGTTTGGCCGTCATGCTAGCCTCCTTACACTTATCCAAAACGTTCCTGATTGCCCTTGCCGATGAGGGGATTGAAGGCTCGTGCGAAATGCGGAGTTCGGCGTCACGCCTTGGCCGAAACAAGCCGGGGAGACCCATCATCGCTTCTCGACAATAGGAGCACGCTGCGAGGAACCGAAAGGAGAAAATGCACAGCGACGTCTGGGGTGCACCGTGACACGGTCTCGGACGTCAGAAGTCGCTGAGAATTTCTGATATTTGTTAGCAGTTTTCTCAATGTCTGTCAATAGACATTATGTCATAATTACCGGATTGTATACATCAACCCCAGCTCGGGGATGCAGTCGGTCACTCGGTCATTGCATTGAAAGTGCCCCAATCCTGAGCAATGATCCAAGGGTAGAATCAGTCGCTCAAGGTCGCGCCGCGGCACCGCGGGCCGCCTCCGAGAGATAGAGTCACCCCCGTCGACGGATCGCCGCTTGTAAAGAACCACACACCGGGGGGTCGAGAATGCACTTCAAACTCATCCGTGCCAGGAAGGGAAAGTTTGCAGATCAAATTGGGGCGGCCGGAGCCGAGCCCGACGTCTGGCTACTTTCTCTGCTCAAGCTGCCGCTGAAGTTCATCCAGCCGCCGCTCGAGTTCGGCGATTCGGCGGTCCTTCTCGAGGCTCAGCTTGTACAGCGCCTGGATGGCGGCCAGGGCCACGCCGTCGGCATCAACCGTCGAGATGTGCTTGTCGTCTTCCCCCAGGCCGAACGCGGCGTAGAAGTCCTGCGCCATGGGGCCCAAATGACGGATGGAAGGCGGCTGGGACTTGTAGCTCCAACGGTTCATGGGGATGCGATTGAGTTGCGCGAGGAGCGTCTGGCCGTCCACATCCTCGAACCCCCGCTTGGTGTTGCGGTCGCTGAGCGTAGACCAGGCACCGGAGCCCGCCGGCAGGTTCACGCCGTGGAGCGAGGTGTCGTCCGAGTAGAACCACACGCCGCCCGAAGCACGGACGATGAACTGATTGTTTCCGCTCCCATTGAGCGTCCCGCAAGTCGAATCCGCCCAGAGGAAGCTGCCCTGGTAGAAAGCATTGGCGTTGCAGCCGCCGGCAAAGGTCCAGCCTGACCATGCGTAGTTGTTTTGTCCTCCAGCGACGAACGAGTACAAGCCGGGGGCGTGGTTGTCTTTGCCGCCCGCGATGGTCGCCCAATCCCCGTCGGCGATGTTGCCCCAGCCCCCGCCCACGCTCGCGGACTCGCCGCTGGCCGCGTTGCTCACGCCCCCAGCGACGGTCGAGCGAGCCCCGCTGGCCGTGTTGTCTGCGCCCCCACCGACTGTCGCGTACAGGCGGTTGTAGAGGACCCCGTCATTGTCTCCCGCCCGGTTGCTCTGGCCCCCACTCACCGTCCCCCAATCATCGGTTATGGTGTTCGGGTAGGGTGCTCCCCCATAGGTCCCGCCGCCTCCCCCGATGGTCGCCCCCGTCACCCCGCTGGTAATCGCGTTGTTGCTGTACCCGCCAATCAGGTTGGCACTGACGTAGGTCGTGCCGCTGCTGGAGTCGGTGACGCTGGGGACGAGCGTGAGCATGCCGTTGATCTTGCCGTTCAGGGCCAGGTTCCCCGTCCCCGTTAGGGCCAAGTCCCCTGCAATACTCTGACTGGCAGTGAAGCTGTTCGCCAGACCTAGTTGGGGATAATTCGCCGCCGCCACTCCGCCCAGCGCCAGAGCGTTATTGGCGGTGGTGGCAGTCGTCGCCGTGTTTGCCACGAGAGCGCTGGCGGCCGGGCCGCCCTGGCTCGCACTGCCCGCGTAGTTGAAAGTAACCTCGGACGGCGAGACGCACCCGACGCAGTTCAGGTCTGTGGCTAGACTCGCGGGGATCGGATTGCCCGCGAGGTCCAGGTAAGCGTTGGCGCGCACATTGCCGCTGCTATCCACAAAAAACTTCGTGATGCCCTCATCATCGGTCGCGTCGACCGCCACCCTCCCCTCGAAGAGCTTGCCCTGAGTACGAAGGAAGCTCCCGACCCCAATACAAGCTGCGTTCTGCTCGCACCAGCCCACGACGCCCGCGCCCAGATTCGGACCCACACTCTCCCCCAGGACGGCGATTCCCGCCGTGTTAAAACCTGCGACGCCCGCCGCGTCGTTAGTTTGAGCAGTCCCCAACACGCCGAAAGCGCGACCGCCGGCGGTCGTCGCATCGCCTCGAATCGCGGCGACACTGTAATTCCCCGGCGTGGGGTCGGTGGAGGATGACCCGTTTTGGACTGCGTGCAGGATCGCGCTGTTCTGGTCAGTTGTGGAGCCGATTGCCGTCAGCTTCCCGGCTATGCCTTGGTCGCCGACGAAGCTGTTGCCCACGTCCCGTCGCGCATAGTTAGCCGCCACCACGCCACCCAGGCTCAGCGCATTCGTCGCCACGGCGGCTCTCGTGGCGCTGTCGGCCAGCGCAGCTCTAC
>JAIQGB010000233.1 GCA_020072905.1 Terriglobia bacterium
CGCCGATGGAACCAAGACCACGGCGAGATCTATACTTCCGGGAATCTCAGCGATGGAGCGGTAAACTTCTTTTCCATGAATCTCTCCCCCTTTGGGGTTGACTAAAAAGGCCTTATCCAGCCAGCCATTCCTTTTCCAGAAAAGAGGAATTCCGTATCCGAACCGCGGGCAATCCGGCTGGGGTGAACACGCGCACGGTGACGCGGGCGCGCGGCGCTCGACGGCTCGCGGAAAAATGACGGAAAAGGAGGCCTATGAGATCCTTGGCCTGCAGCCCGGCGCGAGCGCGGACGCCATCACCAGCGCGCATCGCACGCTGATGAAGAAATTCCATCCCGACCAGGGGGGAACGACGGAAGGGAGTTGCGGCACGAGCGTTCGGATGAGGAAGCTGAGAGTGTAGCCGGAGAGGATGCCCAGAATTCCTCCAGCGCCCGTCAAGGTCATGGCCTCGAGGAGGAACTGCCAGGTGATGTCGCTGCGGCGGGCGCCGATGGCCTTGCGAACGCCGATCTCGCGCGTCCGTTCCGTGACCGAGACCAGCATGATGTTCATGACCCCAATGCCGCCCACCAGTAATCCGATGGAGGAGATGACAATCGTTACCAGCACCACCGTCCCCATGATTTCACGGAACTGTTTGATCATTGATTCCGAGGTGGCGATGCCGAAGTTGTCCGGGTCAGAGAATTTTACCTCACGCCGCCGCCGCAACAAGCCGCGGACCTCATCCAGCGCCTGGTTGAGTTTGCCCGGCAATGCCTGGGCGGTAATGAAGTTGTCTTTGGCGTCCGGGTAGATCTTCCTAAAAGTCAGGTAGGGCACCATGGCGATCCGGTCGCTCCCGGTATCGCCGAGGATTTGTTTGCGCTTGGCAAGCGTTCCGATGATTTCGAAATTGTGCCCGTCCACGTTGAGCGTCTTGCCGATCGGATCCTCACCCTCGAAGAACCGCGTCACGATATCCGCGCCGATGACGATCACATCGCGCCGGTGCATATTGTCGATCTCGGTGTACAGGCGGCCATCCTTGAGTTCGGCGCCCATGTTTCCGAAGTGTGACGGCGTGGCTCCCCGGAACTCCGTATCCACCATTTCCTGGCCCTTGTACTTGGCGGTCACCGCCGGGCCCCAGCGGAAGATCTCCGCGGAAACCGTCTCCACCGACGGGCAGTCCTGGCCGATGGCCGCCATATCATCAGAGGTCAGAGGCTTGCGCATCCACTCTTCGCGGGTGACGTTGAACTTGATGCCCGGATCCCATTTGAAAATGAAGAGCGTCCGTGTGCCAAACCCCTCGGCGACATCGACCACCTGCTGGTCCAGTCCCTTGAAGATCGAGGCCACGCCGATGACCGTCATCGTGCCAATCAGCACGCCGAGAATGGTGAGGAAGGCGCGGAATTTGTGGGTGCGCAGCGTATCGAGGGCCAGCAGCAGGTTTTCGCGGATGTTTTGGCGTTGCGAGTGCATGCTTAGGTCTCCGTGCGCAGGGCTTCAATCGGGTCGAGCCGGGCGGCCTTGCTGGCAGGGTAGATACCGAAAAAGAGGCCGACAGCCGTCGAGAGACCCAAGCCGATGATGACGGCGTGGGTGGGGACCGAAGACGTAAAGAAGATATCGACAATCCGGCTGATGATGGCGGCGAAGAATACCCCCAGCAGGCCGCCGGTGGCGGCCATCACCGCGGACTCGATGACGAACTGCATCAGGATATCGCGGCGGCGCGCGCCGAGTGACTTGCGGATGCCGATTTCGTGAGTGCGCTCGGTGACGCTGGCCAGCATGATGTTCATGATGACGATGCCGCCCACCACCATGAAAACCGCCACAATCCCGATGGTTACGGCGAAGATCGAACCCGTCAGGCGGTCCCAGGCGCTCATCAAGGTGTCCGAAGCGTTGATGCCGAACGTGTCGTCTTCTTTGTATTCGAGGTGACGCCGGGCGCGCATCAGGGCCCGCGTTTCGTCTTCGAGCACCATCATCTGTTGCGGGTTCCAAGCCTGAATGCTCACCCCGAGCTGCGGCCGGGCCACAAAGACCTTCTGGAACGTTGTGAGCGGGATTTGGACGAACTTGTCCTGGCTCTGACCGAAGGTGGTGCCGATCTTGGTGGCCACACCGATGACACGGAAGGTGGCGCCGCGCACGGTGATTTCCTTGCCGATGGGGTCCAGGCTGGGAAAGAATTCATCCACCAAGTCCTGCCCGATGAAGCAGACCATGGCGCTGTGGTCGTAGTCCGACTCGGTGAAGTAGCGGCCCGTTTCCACTTTCGCCTGTCCGATATCGATCATGTTGGGGGTGCTCCCCGCCAGATCCACCTCGTAGAGCGTATGGCCCTGGTACTTGGCGTCGGTCTCACCCCAGATCCCCGCTTGGGCGCCGATGTTTTTGTAGTTCGGCAGGTTGGCCTTGAGGAACTCGAATTCCTCCAAGCGGACAGGCTTGTTCCGCCGGCGGGCTTTGAGCCAGCTTTCGTAGCCTTGCGCCCATTGCCATTGATGGACGATGAACACGTTGGCCCCCAGGTTGGCGATGCGCTCCTGGAAGTAGAGATTCATGCCGTTCACCACCGACATGACGGCGATGAGCGTGGTGGTGGCGATGACCACGCCGAGCAGCGTCAGAAGGGACCGGAGCTTGTGCGAGCGCAGGGCTTCCAGGGCGATCCAGAAAGCTTCCCGCGCCGTCACCCAGGCGCTGTAAAGTCCGCGTCGCTTGTGGTGGAGTCGGTTTGTGCTCTTGCCTGCCACGGCGGCCTCCCGCCCGTCGGCTGACGGGTTCCCGGAATCCCGGGTTATTCCACGCGCTCGTCCCGGTCGATCTTGCCATCGCGGATGTGCAGGATGCGGTGCGCGTGGGCGGCGATGTCGTGCTCATGGGTGACGAGCACGATGGTGTTGCGGGACTCGTGCAAGCGGTCGAACAGTCTCATAATCTCTTCGCCCGTGGCCGAGTCGAGGTTGCCGGTGGGTTCGTCGGCCAGGATGATCGAGGGGTCATTCACCAAGGCGCGGGCCACCGCCACCCGTTGCCGCTGCCCGCCGGAAAGCTCGTTGGGCTTGTGATGCATGCGGTCGGCCAGCTCCACCTTGCGCAGGGCTTCCTCGGCGCGCTCTTGGCGCTCGGCGGCCGTCACGCCGCTGTAAATCAGCGGGAGTTCGACGTTGTGCAGGGCGCTGGCGCGCGCCAGCAGGTTGAACGTCTGGAAGACGAAGCCGATTTCCTTGTTGCGGATGTAAGCGAGTTCGTCATCGGAGAGTTCGCTCACCAGGTTCTTATTCAGCCAGTATTTCCCCCGCGTGGGAGTGTCGAGGCAGCCGATCAGGTTCATCAGCGTGGACTTCCCGGAACCAGAAGGGCCCATGATGGCCACGTATTCGCCGCGCTCGATTTCAAAGGAGACGCCGCAAAGCGCTTGGACGGAGATCGCTTCTCCCATGTCGTAGGTCTTCCACAGGTCATCGGTTTTGATGATGACGCCGTCGGAGGGGGCAGTCGTTTCCGGCATCGAAGGAGGTGCCACTTGTGAAGCCATAGATGTCTGCCTGTCCTTTTCCACCGGTATTCCTGTGTCGAGCCAAGGGTCACTGCTCAAGATCGCCCGCGTCCGATCAGGTCTGAGACCCCGGCGTTTTGGCCCCGCTATTGTCCACCTTCACCTTGGCGTTGGTCTTGAGCGTGCGCAGGACGCTGAAGCTGCCGGTCACGATTTCGTCACCGGGCTTGACCCCTTTGAGGATTTCCATATCCGTGGGGCCCATGATGCCCGTCTCGACCCGGGTGAACTCGGCGCGGCCGTTCCTCACGACGAAGACGCCCTGGATTTCCTCCTTGTCTTTCTCTTTCTCTTTAGACGGCGTCGCTTCCGCTTTCGTCTCGGCCGCAGCGGCCTGACCCGTCGCTTTGCCTTTGTTTTCCTTGTTCTGTTCCTCCAGTTCGCGGCGCATGCGGATGGCCAGAGCCTGGATCGGAATCGTTACCGTATCGTGGCGCGTTGCCGTGGTGATCTTGGCGGTGGTGGAAAGGCCCGGGCGCATGCCGGGCGGAGGGTCGTCCAAAGTGACGACGACTTTGAAGTCCTTGGCTTCTTCGGTCTGGGTCTGACTCTGCCCGCTGGTCGTCCCCGTCGTCCGGCCGACGGCGCTCTGACCAATTTCGGTGACCTTGCCCTTGAAGGTCTTGCTGCGCACGGCGTCGATGGTGACTTCCGCGGGCTGGCCGAGTTTCACGTTGACGATATCGGTCTCGTCGACTTTCACCTCCGCGGTAATCACGGAGAGATCGGAGACCTGGAAGAGGAGGCTTCCCACCGCGTTCTGAATGCCCGGCACAACATTCTCGCCCATGTGGACGGGCAGGTTGGTGACGATGCCGTCCAGCGGCGAGGTATAAAGCGTCTTGGCGCGCAGGTCCTCGACTCGGGTCAGAGCCGCACGGCCCTGCAGGACGCGCGCACTGGACATGTCGCGAGTGAAGGTGGACTGCTGGAGCTGGGCTTTGGCCTGGGCGATTCGCGCTTGCGCGGCCTGAACATTGGCCTGGGCAACTTCGAAATCATTGCGCCGCTGGTCGTAAAGCTGCTGCGCGATCAGCTTGTCCCCGAGGAGTTGCTGCGCGCGGCTGAAATCCTCCTTGGTGCGCACCAGGTTGGCCTGGGCCGTGGTGAGGTCAGCCTGGGCGGTCCGCAGACTCGCCGAGGCGGACTGGACGGCCGCTTCGGTTGCCGAGACATCGGCACTGTTGACCTTCATCGCAGCTTGTTGAGCTTCGACATCGGCATTCTGCTGGACGGACTCTGTCCGCATCAGAAGCTGGCCTTTCTTAACCTTGTCGCCTTCCGCAACGTAGATGTCCGTGATCTTCCCGAAGGAGTTGGCATTTACGTTGGCGAAGTTGGCGGTGGGTGGACGGATCTGTCCGGAAGCGGTGACGATGGACGCCAAATCCTGCTTCATCACTTTGCCGGTTTGGACGGTCACCACGCCCTTCTTGCTCCAGATGATTCCACCCACGATGAGGCCGACGAGTACGAGTGCTCCCAAGCTCAGCAGGAGAGTCTTTTTCCATCTTTTCATACCTTGTTTACTCCGGGCAGGCGGGGCGGTACGAGATTCCGAATTTCCCAACTCCTGTGGTTCGATTCTCCCCAGTCCGATTTCGGTTGTCCGACCCATGGTGTTCCGCTCCCTTTTCCGCAGCCCCCGACGGGCGCTACCCAACCCTCGACCTGACTCCACGCGGAAAAGGTTCCGCAGCTTCTTCGGCCTTGTGGCGGCGAACCGGCGCGAGCTTCTCCTTGCTCTCAGGCTCGACTACTATTCCTATACGTCTTCTCTCTCTCAAAAGTTTCCGAGAAATCGCCGTTCCCCAGCCTGCCTTCCTCGCCGCAGGCGGGCCGGCGGCGCCTCCACAACTTCCCGGCGGTCGGGCTGCCCGTCGACGCAGGCTGGGCGGAACCCAGCGCGAGTCTACGAACTGTCTTGACCGGGCCGCTTTCTATTTTAGCGCGCCTTGCAAGAGAGCGATAGGGATTCGTAGATTCCCGGTTCGAGCGGCTGCCCGGGAACAAAATGTCGGACCTCTCTCCCCGCAGAATGGGGCAAGAAGTGGGGAGGATACCCTCACTCCAGGACGCACCTCAACCCTTGGTATTGGACACCGCAGCCCGGACAAAGGTAAGGTTCATTTATTTGCGGGCGAGCCACCCTTTGCCCCTTTCGAGCATCTCACTGGCTGTCGGCCGGGTCGAGACATTTCACGCTGGTCAGCGGACGAAGTCCCTTGACTTCTCATACCTCGAAAAGTACAATCTGCTATCTTAGGGGAAGATATGCGAGGTCTGCGAGGCCAGCAGCGAGGTGCTAGTATGCCTCTTGAGGGTCCAAGACAGCGGGGGATGGTTTTCCTCCTCACGATGTGTATCCTGGGCGGGCTGGCCGCCGCCTCTCTTCACGCTTCTCCTCCCAAGGAAAAACCCTCGCGGCAGGAACAGCGGCGTCAGAAGGAAGCCCAGAAAGAAAATGAGAGCGCCTATAAAAAGTGGCTTGCCGATGAGGTGCCTTACATCATCACGGACGACGAGCGCGCGGCGTTCAGGAAGCTCAGCACGGACGACGAGAAGGAACAGTTCGTCGAGCAGTTCTGGGAGCGGCGCAATCCCAATCCCGGCAGCCCAGAAAACGAATTCAAAGAGGAATACTACCGGCGCATTGCCTACGCGAACGAACACTACGCCTCCGGGATTCCCGGGTGGAGGACCGACCGCGGGCGGATCTACATCATGTACGGCCCCCCGGACGAAGTCGAATCGCACCCCTCGGGAGGCTCTTATGTCCGCCCCCCCGAAGAGGGCGGCGGCGAAACTTCAACCTATCCCTTCGAGACGTGGCGGTATCGTTACATCGACGGAATCGGCACGAACATCATCCTGGAATTTGTCGATCCGTCGATGACCGGGGAATACCACATGACCATGGACCCGGGCGAGAAAGACGCCCTGCTGCACGTCCCCGGTGCCGGCCTGACAGAAATGGAAGCCATGGGCATGGCCTCCAAGAAAGACCGCTTCACGCGCACCGACGGGATGACGATCGGGCAGTCCATGGGTGGCGAGCCCGAGAGTATGAACGAGTTCACCCGCCTCGACCTCTATTCGAAGATCTGGAAGCCCCCCTCGGTCAAGTTCAAAGACCTGAAAGCCGTGGTCACCTCGCGGCTGACCGCGCAGCTCTTGCCCTTTGATTTGCGCACCGACTACGTCCGGGTGACCGAGGAGAGTGTACTCACACCCATCAGCGTTCAGGTGGCCAACCGTGACCTGCAGTTCGATAACAAGGGCGGCGTGATGCATGCGGTCATGGATATTTTTGGCC
This sequence comes from Terriglobia bacterium, assembly GCA_020072905.1. Lineage (GTDB taxonomy): Bacteria > Acidobacteriota > Terriglobia > UBA7540 > UBA7540 > JAIQGB01. Next base: position 6,882 of record JAIQGB010000233.1, read on the forward strand.
AAGTCACAACCCTGAGTGGTAGGATTGCGAGTACGTTCGAGGACTCGCTGATTCTCGACGTTCCCGAGAACGATTTCCAGCGATACGTGGACCGGAAGTCGGTCTATCAGAAAGTGCTTCCCTTGCGGCCGGGCCAATACAAGGTGAGCGTGGTGCTGAAGGACGACATCAACGGTCACATGGGATCGCTGGAACTGGGCATCAAGGTGCCGCGCTTTGATG
>JAIQGB010000234.1 GCA_020072905.1 Terriglobia bacterium
AATGAGAAGCGAGGCTCGGCAGTGCGTGTAGTGTCCTGTAGCAGCTTACCTCAGCGGCTGAAGCCGACATTCAAAAGAAGGTTACCCGCCAGGTGGGAAGCCCCGGGCCGGCGCTCGCCGTCTGGGTGGGTGGCGGAGTGCTCAGCCTTTTCGGCGCGCTCTCTTTCGCCGAGCTTGCCGGCATGATGCCGCAGGCCGGCGGGCAATACGTTTACTTGCGGGAAGCTTACGGGTCACTGGTGAGCTTCCTGTGTGGCTGGTCGTTCTTTCTGGCCGCGCAATCGGGGGGGATCTCCGTTCTCGCCGTGGGCTTCGCGGAATATCTGGGAGAGTTCGTGCCGCTCACAACGTGGGAACTGCGTGCCGCGGCGGCCGCATCCATTGTGCTTTTCACCTTCATCAATTACCTCGGCGTGAAAGAAGGGGGGCGCGTCCAGTCGGTCTTGACCGGAGTGAAAGTCGGGGCGCTCGTGGCGCTCATCCTCCTTGGGTATCTGTTGGTCCACGGTCCAGTGACGGCGGCCGGGAACCTGCCCGCGCGCCCCGGAAGCAGCTTCCTGGCTTCCTTCGGCGTGGCGATGGTAGGCGTCCTCTGGGCTTATGAGGGCTGGAACACCTGCACTTTCGCGGCCGGCGAGGTCAAGAACCCTCAACGCGATGTGCCCCTGGCCCTCATTCTGGGGACGGTGGCGGTGATCGTACTCTACGTTGGCCTGAACTTGGTCTATTACCGCGTGCTCACGGTTCCGGAGGTTGCGTCCTCCACGCGGGTGGGCGCGGACGCGGCGGTGCGCATCTTCGGACGCACGGGCTCGCAGCTCGTGGCGCTGCTCATCATCATCTCCACGCTCGGCAGCCTGAACGGAAGCATCCTCGCCGCGCCCCGCGTCTACTACGCGATGGCCAAGGATGGCCTCTTTTTCCGGTGGTGCGCGGCCGTGCATCCCCGCTTTCGCACGCCGCACCTGGCGCTGCTCTTTCAGGGATTCTGGGCCCTCCTGCTGGTCGTGATGGGAACCTACGAGCAGCTCTTCACCTACGTGATTTTCGCCGCTTGGCTGTTCTACGCGCTCACGGGTTTTGCGGTGATTGTCCTGCGCCGCACGCAGCCGGCCTTGGCCCGACCTTACCGGGTCTTCGGATATCCCTGGGTGCCGATTGCCTTCGTGCTCACGTCTGCCTGGTTCATCGTGAACACGCTCGTTGAGAAGCCGGTGGAATCCGGCTTGGGAGCCTTGATGGTGGGACTGGGTGCGCCGGTCTATTGGATCTGGCGGAGAAAAAAGTCTGAGAATTCGAGATCGTGAATACTGACTTACAAATCCTAACTTCTAACTTCCGTCCCCCGACTATTCGTTGTGTACACTACTGACGACTGACAACCCACGACTGACAACTTCTATCTACCGCCCCATCGCCTTCTTCACCTTTCCGAGAAGTTCCTGCGCCTGGCCCTGCCACGGACCGGCGAGGCCTGCGGCACGCGAAAGCGCGTCGAAGGCCTCTTTGTGGTTGGGTGGGTAGAGAACCTCATAGGCGTAACCCTCGTAGAAGAGAGCGCGTCCTTGCAGCGCCGGGTTTGAATCCAGGAGGTCGGCGGCGGTTTTGAATTCCTGAATGGCCGGGACAACCTTCTTGGTTTTGCTGTCTCTTTGGAATGAAACGTAGCCCAGCGTCAAGTGAGCGAAGCCGAGCTGACTGTCCTGCTGCGCCTTGAACTGCTCGTCGGTCATCCCCTCCGGCTTTTTCATGCTGCCCGCGACTTCGAGAGCCTTCTTCGCATAGGCCTCGGCCGTGTCCAGTTTGGTCTGGCGGGTGGCGTAATCATCGGCAACTAAGTTCAGGGTGGAGACATTGTTGGGGTCGGCGGCGATGGCCTTTTCACCATATTCTTCCGCTTTGGCGGCGTTATTCGCCATCTTGTAAGCAAGGTAGTAATTGAAAGCGATCTGACCGGCGTTAGGGCTATCCGGATAAGTCTGCACGAAGCTGTCCAGCCGCTGGACGCGTTTGTTGCCGTCCGGCTCGCGCTGCAGGAGTTGGAAGAAGGCGTACTCCATGTAGGCGCGCCATTCCTTGGCCTGCTCGGCCGCCTCATCGACGGCCTTCTTCCATTCATCTTCACTGACCTTGGGCGGGCGGCTGGGCGTGGCCTCGGCCTGGATGGCCGCCGGGGCCTTCAGGATGGCCGCGAAGGCGGTATCCGTCGCCGTCCCGCTCGCAACGTAGGCTTTCGCCAGGTTCAGCAGCAGCATGACATCGGGATGCTCGCCCGCTAAGCCTTTCTCCCCCTGCTCGATCGCTTTGGCGTAGTCGTTTTGCTTGAGGTAGACGATCGAATAGAGCTCATAGACGCAGGGCATAAACTTGGAGTCGGCGTGGGCCTGCGCGAATTTGTCCAGCGCGGCAGTTTGTTCCTGCGGGTTGTCGGCGCCGTTATAGGCCAGCATCAATTCGTCCTCGGGAGTGTTCACGAGATAAGGCAGGTTGGGGCAAACCTGCTGTGCCGGCAGGGGCGCTGCCACGAGCAAGGCTCCCGCCAGCACCGCCGCAAGAAGAAGTCTGCGCATGAGAGCCTCCGAATCAAGGATTGATCCGCGGTCTGGTCCGCCCCCGCTGGGGTAGGAAGCGCGGGACTTCGCTTCGGTAGGCTTCGTACTCGTGCCCGTAGTGCTGGCGGAGTTCCCGCTCCTCGAGCGGCGCGACAATTAAATACAACAGGACGGTGAGAATTGCCAGCACAAAAATCCCCACGGCCCCGGTCAGCAGCGCCAGCCCCATGAAGGTGATCATGAACTCCAGGTAACGTGGGTGCCGCAGTTTGGCATAAATCCCCGAGCGGACGACTCCCCCGGCGTCGCGCTCGGGGAGGATCTCCGGCCAGCCGATGAGGCGCCGCAAGCTGAATTCGCGGTGCACCCGCCGGTTGAGCCACAGGCCCAGGAGCACGAGACCTGTCCCCATCAGTATTGTGACCGCGTTCCGATTCAGGCGGCTGCCAAAAAGGTCTTGGCGAAGAAAAAGGAGCGCGGCCCCGGAAAGCAGCCACAACGGCAACGCCATCCAATAGGCGCGCGTCCCCAAGCGCCTCCAGAACCTGATGGCGGGATGGATGATCAGCCAGAAAATCGGCGCCGGGAAGAAAAGTAGCGCGTACAGCAGCGCCAGCAGGTCCAGTGCCCAGTTCAAAGCGTCCATAGGAGCTGCGTGTTGAGTGATCATCGACCCGCGAGGGATTGGATGCGAAACGCAGGGCGAACGCACTGCGGCTTTTCACTGGTCACTATTCACTCGTCACTGCCCTTAATTGCCCGCCCCATTCTAGCCCCGAATTCGCGCCTTCGAGTGTAAAATGTCGCTGCCTGGGGCGGCCAGCCGGGCCCGAAGGAGGCAGGATGAAGCTCTTCAATTGGGCAACCGAGAAGCGGGAAGACGTCAACCCAAAGCTAGGGCGGAAAATCATTACCGGCGAGAAGGTGATGATCGCCGAGATCTTTATCGCCCAGGGCGGCGTTGTGCCGACTCATCACCACGAGAGCGAGCAGATCTCCTATGCCCTCGAAGGGGCATTGCGCTTGGAGCTGGAAGGGAAGGAAGTGGTCCTGCGCTGCGGTGATGTCCTGGTGATTCCCTCCAACGTTCCGCACAGCGCGGTGGCGCTGGAAGATTACCGCGGGTTCGACATCTTCAGTCCCATCCGCATTGACTGGTTGACCGGTAAGGACGATTATCTGCGCCAAGCCAAGGGCTGATCTTCGGTTCGGAAGGCCGGGCGCCAGCGCCGGGACGGCTCAATCCTCATCGATGAGCACAAACTCTTCCCGCGGCGCGCCGCAGTCGGGACAACGCTCAGGCGGCTCCTTGGCCAGGAGCGAGTAGCCGCATTTTAGGCATTGCCAGATCAGATACGTCATCGGGGCAGGCCCGGACAGAGAGTTGAGAGTCGATGGTCAAGCGCCGACGGACAACAGTCTACCGTAGTACCCTCCGAATGACGAGCCGACGCTCCCCGCCGGCTGTCTACTGCTCTACACGCACCTGCACTCCTGCCAAGCCTTCCAGGAAGGTAATTACGGCAACGTAGTCGAGATCGCCATGCCCTTGCGCCTTGGCGGCGCCGTAGACTTCTTTCACTGCCGCCGCGACAGGCATGGGAACGCCTTGCGCGAAGGCCGCTTCCATGGCAAGCGCCACGTCCTTGTGCATCCACTTGAGCGGGAAGTAGGGCGTGAAATCGCCTTTGAAGATGAACGGCGCCTTGAAATCCGTGAGCGCCGCGCGCGCCATGCTGGACTGAACGATCTCGAACATGATTTCGGGCCGCACGCCCGCTTTCGCGGCCAGCACGAAACCTTCGCAGAAGATCTCGACCATGGTGGACTGGATGACGTTTTGCGCCAGCTTGGCGGAGAGCCCCGTGCCGTGGACGCCGCAGTAAATGTGTTTCTTGCCCAGCACCTTCAAGACCGGCATGGCTCGCTCGAACACCTCACGGTCGCCGCCCACCATGAAAGTGAGCTCGCCCTTTTCGGCGCCGTGCTTCGAGCCCGTCACCGGGGCGTCCAAGAAGCTCGCCTGCTTGCCAGCGAAGTGGCAGGCCAGCTTCCGGCTGACCACTGGACTGATGGTCGCCGAATCGATCACGATGGCGCCCGGCTTCACGGTCTGGAGCACGCCTTCCTTGCCGAGCATCACTTCCTCCGAAGCGGCCGAGTCGCTTACGATGCTCATCACGAAATCCGTGTCGCGCGCCGCGTCGGCAGGGCTTGAGGCGACGCGCGCGCCGGCCTTCTCCAGCAGTGCGGTTTTGTCCCGCGTGCGGTTAAAGACCGAGACCTGAAAGCCCGCCTTGACGAGGTTCAAGGCCATGGGCTGGCCCATAATGCCCAGACCGATGAAGCCGACGGATTGAGACATGAAAGCCTCCGAGAGAAGTCAGAAGTCAGGAGTCAGAAGTCAGAATGAAGGAAGTCCCGAAAACCCGGATCGAGACCTTGGTCCCGACTTCATTTTTCTTTCGACGGCAAGGCAAAGTCGGGATGTTCCACGCCGCGTGGATTCTGACTTCTGACTCCTGGCTTCTGTCTCCCGACTTCTTACGATTTCACTGGCCGAAATCGAGAAACAACCGGACGTCGCGGACGTTGTTTTCCGTGAAGCCCGTATCCAGCGTGTCGCCCAGCGAGCGAAAGAAATGGTACGAGTCGCTCCCCGCCATGTATTGCGCAGGATCGAGGCTGAGGACTCGGGCTCTCGAGATGGTGTGCCCGTCGGCGACGGCGCCGCTGGTGGGGCTGCTTCCGTCGCGGCCGTCCGTTCCGGCGCTCAGGACGACGCGCTTTCGCCCAGCGATTTTCTCCGCCGCGTAAAGAACAAAGGCTTGGTTACGGCCACCCGTTCCCGGACCGGTCACCGGGCAGGTGACTTCGCCTCCCACGGTCAGGCACACCGCCTGACCCGGATGCGCCTGCGCGAGCGTTTCGAGCGACGCCAGGCTGGCGTCGGCCACTTGGCGGAAGTCCGTGTCCCAGAAATTTGAGTCAATTTCGCTCACGAAGCCCAGCTTCTCCGCGGCGGCTTTGGCGGCTTCCACGGCGTCGCGGTTTGAGAGCAGGCAATAGTAGCGCGCGTTGGTGAAACGCTCGTCGCCGGGCTTGGGAGTCTCGGTGAGCGTTCGGTCGACAAAATGCTTCCGAACACTGGTTGGGAACCTCGCTCCCAGTTTGTTCTGCTCGGCGATGGCGTAGCACTCCTCGAGCGTAGACTCGTCGGGCATGGTCGGGCCGGAGGCCACCATCGAAGGCAGGTGGTCGGGCACGTCGGAGATGAAAACTGTCAGCGTCCGCGCCGGATGCGCCCGCGCGCCCAACCGGCCTCCCTTTACGGCGGATAGGTGCTTGCGCAAGACGTTGATCTGCTCAATGGGCAGGCCGCAGCCGACCAGCACGCGGTTGAATTCGATCAGATCGGAGAGAGTGATATCCGGATCGGCAGGTTTTTCGAGCAGCGCCGACCCGCCCCCCGAGACGAGGAAGATCACAAAATCGTCCGTGGTGAGGCCGGAGAGTAATTGCAGCGCTGCTTCCGCGCCGTCGAAACTGCCAGCGTTGGGATAAGGATGCCCACCCAGAAAGTAGCGGAAGGCCTCGAGGCGCTTAGAGGGTTCGGCGGGGCTGACGACCAAGCCGCCGGCGACCTGCCCGCTCAAAATCTCGTGCAATGTCCAGGCCATGCGGTTCGCGGCTTTGCCAAAGGCGATCAAGTAGGGCGGCCGCAGGAGTGGGAGCGAGACGCCGCCCACTACGAGCGCCCCCCCTTCGCGCCGGAGTTTGGCGAGCATGGCGTGACGGACCTCGATCGCCGTCATCGTTTCGAGAAAGATGTGCGCGGCGAGCTGCTTGCCGCTCGTGTAGGGAAGGCTGGCGGTCTGGGCGGATTCGGTGCGAGTTCCCATCAGGCCATTGCCTTGAGGGCGTCCACCCCAGCCTGCGCCACAGCAACGTCCTCGTCTTCCGTGCCGGCGCTCACGCCGATCCCGCCCACGTACTGACCGTCCACCACCAGCGGCAAGCCGCCGCGAATCGCCGTGAGCTTGCCGTCCGTGGCCAGTGACAGCCCGAGGGAGAGCACGGCGCTTGGCTCGCCGCTGCTCGGGGAGGGCCCCGAGGGCGCGCGCCGCAGCGCCGCCGCGCGGGCTTTCGTCAGCGCCACCTCGATCGATGAAAGCTTGGCGCCGTCCATGCGCGCGAAGACCAGCAGGTGGGCGCCTTCGTCAACGATGGCAATGTTCATGGGCACCTTGATCTCGCGGGCTTTCTTTTCGGCGGCGGCGAGAATTGCGCGCGCCCCTTCCAGCGTCAGGCGAATGTTGTTTCTGGTCAGCATGACTCCATTATTGGAAAGCGCCGCATGAAACGCAAGAGGAGTCGGAGGTCAGGAGTCAGAAGTCAGAGGGCAGAAGGCAGAAGGTAACAACCCCTCAATGACCTGGCCAGCAAGCCAACCAGCGATCAGTCCAACCACGATCCAAGCGAGAAATCCCATGACGATCCTCCTCGAGTCCGCCTTTTAGCGGGCCGACCGAAATGTACACCCAGTCCAGT
>JAIQGB010000235.1 GCA_020072905.1 Terriglobia bacterium
GAAAAGTGCAAGTTACCGTTACATGGAATCGAGGAGGAATTGCTGGTTTGGTCGAGCATGAAGAGGGCGAACTTTAGGCGCTCGGATACGCCCTGGAATTTCGATAGGTCAGTCGCCGACTGTTTCAGGCAATGGCTAGGATAGTTAGTGCAATGCAAGCGTACTTTCATGTCAGACAGAGAGATTATGACCTCCTTGTGAGGGTGCCCATACCCAGGGCCGGCTGAGATGGCTCCATGGGTGTTTCCAGGCCTCGTCATGTGCTTCCAGATCTCCGAATGAAAACCGTCGCGTGAACCATGGTGGCTCACCTTAACCAAATCTGGCTGTAAGTCTTCCTTTCTCTTCTTCGCTTCCCGATAAATGTCAGTCCAGCTTGCTTTGGGTGTGTCGGAGGAGAGTAACACTGTGGAGCCATGATATCGGAAGCGAAGCACGGCAGATAGTCTGTTCTCATCCGCGCGATACTCCTCGGGCCTTTCAATCCACCTCGCCAGCGCTCGTTGATACGGGCCGATGTTCTTGGGGTGTGGTGCCAAACAATCGATCCTAACGGGCCCATGATCTGGCAATGAGATATTTGCTTCGAGGAATCGAATGCGATTGCTTCGTCGCATTCTCTGAAGATGCATGAATATCTCACGAAGTTCTTCATACTTCCGCCGGTGTGAGGCCGAAGTCGCGGTCTGCTTTTGCACCATGAGGAATTTCTTCCAGTGCACGGCATCCAACCGGAACACCCAGAGCTCTTCGATCTTACCTTCATAGCGTCGTAGGATATCTGAGAGGCCCGCATAGTGGTCCTCGTGGGGATGAGTCAGGCAGACAAATGCCAACTCCTCTACGTTGTTTTCGCGTAGGAAGGTTAAAGCAGCAGGTTCTGATGATGGAGAAATACGGTTGCTGTCAATGACGCCCCACGACCCGTCCGGAAACTGGATCACAATGGAGTCGCCGTTCCCTACATTCAGGATATGGACGTTGAGCAAGGCATGACTCAGGATACTTTCGGATTGGGGGTTTCATCGTCGAGGAACGACAAGTCTTCGGCTGGTAGTTCCCTGCGTGCTTCCTGCTCCTCCACCGTAAGGTGCACGATGCTATGTGCGGTGAAGTTTGCTTCAGTAGTGAGCAGAAATTCAAAAACCGCTCCCGCGTACGCAGCACCAACACTTTCCAATTCAGACGTCGGGAACAGGAATTGATTCTCTCTACCCGCGTAGAGAAGAGTGACCTGAGAATGCGGGTCCCCCACGTGGTCGACCACACCCCTTACTCTGTCTAAGGGTAGGTCGGCCTGCTGGGGAGTCGGGATCTCTTTGGGGGAAGAGAGAACGCTTCGCGTTGCCCCTTCTCGCCGTTTCTCGACAGTAGCGTTCACCACGACGTCGTTCCGCTCCTTGTAGTTGCGCGGCCACTCAAAATTGAAATCTGTGATCGGGCTCACGTCGGCCCGCGTGAACAGATTAACGCCTCGGAAGGCAGCGTCGTCGAAGTAGGTCTCCTGTCGGACTTTGTCCACAGCCATACAGTCAACCCTTTCCTTTGAGATATTCTACCACTTTGGACGCCTGCTGAAAAGCCTGGCTATAGTAAAACTCGACAACCTTTGTAAGTTCGAAGCTTCCGAGCTTGTAATGAAAAGCGAAGCAATCCATATCCAGCAGGATTGCGTTTTCAAGCGAAATCCGGCTGGGGAGGCTGAACCAGTTTCGGTACTCCTTCTTGGAAATCGGCCCAAGTGTCAGCCTGAGTGATTGATCCTCTTTAACATGGATCGATATCAGTGACATGTCGGTCGGAGGGCCACCCAGGGTACGCCAGTAGCAGGTAGCGCAAGATTCGTTTGTTAATCTTGCGGCCCTTCGTTCCTGAAAGCCAATGCCGCAAGTCCAAAGGACGGGACTTGCGCTACCGGCTCCCCACCTGAAGGACCACAGGATTGACCCGCAAGGCGAACTTCGCGGCTTGAAGTTCGTAGGCTTTTTCCAGGGCTTCGGCGCGGGCGGCGGGAAACAGCGTATTGGCGGCGACGTCGCCGAAGCCGGTGGATTCGAGGAGCCGAGTTTCGGCGGCTTCCTGCGATTCGATGCGTGAGCCCTTGCGGATATGCCGCGGCTGGATCCCGCTCGCGACCAATTCAGGACAAATCATAAGGAACCGGTGACACTCCAGCGGATCTTCTTCTGCGCACATCAGCGCGAGTGTGCGAGATTGGAGCTCCTTCACGACCCGCTCCAGCCCTGCGCTGAACGCGTAGGATTTGCGGCGCGCCCGGTAATTGACTCGGCCATCGGACAGATACGCGGACGGGTCATCAGGACGCCCGCCCAGCTCTTCGCCGAGGAACAGGTAGGAGATTCCCTCCGATTCAAGCTGTTTTTCCACCACCGCCTGGTTGAATTGCGGAAACCGGCCGCTCTGTGGGCGGCTGCGCACATCGATCAGCAATTCGACACCGGCATCCTTAAGGAGATTCAGGAACTGGGGAAGTTCCAGATTGGAATGCCCCACCGTGTGGAGCGCTCGCGGGCTTGGAGGGTCGCCTTGGGGTGGGACAGGCAAAAGGAACGCTACCTCCACATCTGGGCCGATCATACTATAATGCCGTCGTCAGGGCACAGTGCTCTCGGTGCAGGGGATTGACTAGTCATGGCGGCTGAGCAATTCGATATCGCGATTATCGGTGCCGGGGCGGGCGGCGGCGTGGTGGCGAAGGAGCTGGCCGCGGCGGGGCGGCGCGTGGTGCTCTTCGACCGCGGGCGGCACTTCGCGGAGTCCGATTTTGGCCACGATGAGCTCTCCGACTCGCAGGAGATGTGGAACCGCCACGGCCTGCGCTTCGGCCCGGGCCCGACGGAAGTCCGCACCTACCGCTCCGACCCCGGCCAACCCGCCCGTCGCGTCACGCCGCGCGATTACGAATTCTCCAGCCTCGCCTGGTGCGTGGGCGGCGGCACGCTGAGTTATCAGGCGCTCGCCTGGCGATTCCATCCCGGCACGTTTCGGTTGAAATCGCTCTACGGCGCAATCCCCGGTTCCACCGTCGAAGACTATCCGCTCACCTACGAAGAGCTCGAGCCCTACTACACGAAGGCGGAATACGAGCTGGGGGTCTGCGGCGAGCCCTACGGCCCGGCGCGCTCGAAGCCTTATCCCATGCCGCCCCAGGAGGACAATCGCGAGGCGGAGGTGCTTTGGCCTGCCGCGCAGCGCCTGGGCTGGAAACCGTTTCATCCGCCGCTCGCCATCACGTCGCAGGAATATCGCGGCCGCATGCCCTGCATCCGCTGCCCGAACTGCCTGAGTTTCGGCTGCGAGGTGAGCGCCAAATCCTCGACCGCCGTGACGGTGATTCCGGAAGCGATCAAGACCGGGCTGTGCGTGCTGCGCCCGGAAACCTTCGTGCGCGAAATCACCGTGGACGCGCGCGGCCGGCCGAGCGGCGTGATTTATCGTGACGCAAAAGGCGCATGGCAGGAATTGCGCGCTAAGGTCATCGTTGTCTCCTGCTCGGCGACGGAATCGCCGCGCCTGCTGCTCAATTCGAAATCGAAATGGTTTCCCGACGGAATCGGCAACCGCTACGATCAGGTGGGCCGCCACGTGCATGAAGACAACGCGAGCGCCGTCTTCGGATTCTTCGACAAGGTGGTGGGCGACGCGCTCGGCCCCGGTCCCAGTTACGCCGTGGAATTCCAGTTCGAGCAGGCGGGCGTTCCGCCCGGCGGCGTGATGTACAACAGCTTCAGCCGCCTGCCGCTGCGCGTGGTCAACACCGTCGCGCGGCCCGAAGGCATGAAGTCCTGGGGACGCGAGTTCAAAGACTTCTATCGCCGCTATTTCTGGAAGCACATCCGGCTTTATTACAGCGTGCACGGATTTCCGCGCGAGGGCAACCGCGTGGACCTCGATCCCGAAGTGCGCGACGACTACGGCGTGCCCGTCTCGCGCATCACGCATCGCACGCACGCCTGGAACGCCAAGCAGCAGGAGTGGTTCGTGACCCGCGTCGAAACGTTGCTCAAGGAGGCAGGCGCGACGTTCACGATTCATGGCCGCATCGTTCCCGAACACGCCGGCGGCATCGGCCAACACCAGTGCAGTAGCTGCCGGATGGGCGCCGATCCCGAGAGTTCCGTCGCCGACCGAACGGGGCGCGTCCACGACGTGCCCAACATCTACGTCGCTGACGGCAGCTTGATGACCAACGCCGGCGGCTCGAATCCCAGCTTGACGATTCAGGCGCTCGCCTTCTGGGTGAGCGAGCATATCGTGCGCGGCTGGAAAGGCGGAGGCTTGAACGGATGAGGCGAGGGATTCCAGACGCGGAACGCCAAATGCCCGACGAGCGGCGGAAGCTGATGCGGCGCGAGTTCCTCCACCGCTGCGCGATCTGCGCTGGCGTGATCGCTTTGCCACCCGCGTGGGCGAGGCTCGCTGCTGCGGCGACGCAGCATGGAGCGCATGCGGCGACCTCCGCCACGCCCGCGCCGGGCCCGCTCGAATTCAAGTATCTGACGCCGGCCCAGGTCGCCGCGATCGAAGCTATCGCCGAGCAGATCATTCCCGCCGACGAAGACCCCGGCGCTAAGTGGGCGGGCGTGGTGCACTACATCGACCTCGGACTGGCCGGGGATCTGAAGGAATATCGGCCCGTCTACGAAGCAGGGCTGAAGCGCTTGGCCGCGTTAACCGCGGAAGTCAGCAAGGAATCGTTTCCTGAACTCGACTTCGCTACGCAGACCAAAGTCCTGGAGCGGCTCGAGGGGGACGACGCGCTGGAAGGTTCGGGCGCGAGCGGCCGCGAGTTCTTCCAACTCGTGCGGCGGCACACGGTCGAAGGGTTCTTCGGCGATCCCAAATACGGCGGCAATCGCGAGACGATTGGTTGGAAGATTCTAAAGTTCGAGGGATGAGGGTAAACGTTCGCGGGAGCCTCGAGGGACCCCGTGCTAGCTCGTTCTGGCGTAACTGTAAGCAGGGAGACGTCCGAAATAGCAATTCGGACAAAATGTCACTAAGCCTTTTCTAATCAACATTTTGTCGCTCTCCGTTTAACCCCCAGAATCCGCCGTTCGCTGCACTCCTAGCCCTTTTCGCGGGTCTCACGTTGCGTCAATTGGGACGCGGGGATAGGCTGGACGTGGCTGGAGAAAGTTCCTCGCGCACAGCCGGACCCGACACTCTCGCCTCAGGCAAGCCGCCCGTTGCTCGCAGTGGAGCCGTGTAGGGATTTGCCTTTTCTTAGCTGACCGATTTAGCGGAGGGTAAATGGGGATTCTTACCGTCGAGCCGAAACTCAAGTCGCGGCCGAAACCCGGATTTCAAGTCATCCAACCCGCGGCGACCTTCACCGGCGCGCCGATCAAGCCGCTCGCCAAGGGCCTGCCGAAGTGGACCGAGTCGCTCTGTCCGGAATGTTTGAAGGTCATTGACGCGCGCCTGTTTGAGGAGAACGGCGCCGTCTACATGGAGAAGGCCTGCGCCGAGCACGGCGACTTTCGCGACAAGATCTATTCCGACGCCCGGCTCTACCTAAAGATGGAAGAGTTCGAGTTCGGCGACAACCGCGGTCTGGAAAACCCGCAGCTCCCCGACGCCGTCAAGTGTCCCGACGATTGCGGCATGTGCTCGCTGCACACTTCGCACACCGTGCTCTCCAACGTCGATCTGACGAACCGCTGCAACCTGACCTGCCCGGTCTGTTTTGCCAACGCCAACGTGCAAGGCTATCTCTACGAGCCGTCATTCGAGCAGCTATGCGGCATGCTCCAAACGCTGCGCGACCAGCGGCCCACGCCCAACCGCGTCGTGCAGTTTTCGGGCGGCGAGCCCACCATCTACCCGCGCTTCCACGACGTGCTGCGCATGGCGACGGAGATGGGCTTCACGCACATCCAGTGCGCGACGAACGGCATCCTGTTCGCCGACCTCGAATTCGCCCAGGCCTCGAAGGAAGCCGGGTTGCACACGCTCTACCTGCAATTCGACGGCGTCACCGACGAAGTCTATTTACGCACGCGCGGCGTCCGCCTGCTCGAAAAGAAACTGGCAGCGATCGAGAACTGCCGCAAAGCCGGGTTGAAGATTATCTTTGTTCCAACCATCGTCAAAGGCGTCAACGACCACGAAATCGGCGCGATGATTCGCCTCGCCATCGACAACATCGACACGGTGAGCGGCTTCAGCTTCCAGCCCGTCTGCTTCACCGGCCGCATCAACCGCCGCGAGCTCGAGGCGAAGCGCTTCACGCAATCCGACCTCGCGCACTGCGTCGCCGACCAGACCGGCCTCACCGACACGTACGACGACTGGTTTCCGCTCTCCTGCACCTCGCCGTTCTCGAAGCTCCTCTCGGGCCTGCAGAATTTCAATCGGCCCAACCTCACCGCGCACCCGCACTGCGCCATGGGGACGTACCTCTACGTCGATCCCCGCACGAAGACGGCGGTGCCCATCACCAAGTTTTTCGATATGCCCGGCATGCTGCGCGATATCGATTTGCTCTCCCGCGGCGCCGGCGCGGCCCGCATCAAGATGTTCACTAAGATCAACGCCTGGCAGAAACTGCGCCGCCACTTCCGGCCCCAGTTTGCGCCGCCGGGCCTCACCTTCGAACGCTTCCTGCAAACCCTCCAGGGCATGACCGACCACGGCTGCGGACGCGGCGCTGGCGACGGTACATTCACCTATAAGACCCTGCTCGTCGCCGGCATGCACTTCATGGACGCGTATAACTACGACATCGAGCGCGTCAAGCGCTGCGTGATCCACTACTCCGCCCCCAACGGCATGGTCTACCCTTTCTGCACCTACAACTCCGGCCCCTGCTACCGCGAGAAGATCGAGCGCGAATTCTCCACGCCGTTCGATTTGAAGGCCGCCAAGGCCTCGCCCTCAAACGGCAACGGTTTGGTGAACCTGACGTAGCGGTGGGCTTTACCCGCCACTCTCGACTTTTCCATGCGGGCCCGCATCCGCATAGCCTTTCCTCATGGGGGCCGGAGTCTGTGAGGGACGAACAAGGAGGGGTCGCCAAGCGACCCGCGTCGCTCAACCGTGC
>JAIQGB010000236.1 GCA_020072905.1 Terriglobia bacterium
ATGAAACCGCTAGGAATGTTGCCAGCCAGCCAATTCCCAGTGCCCGTCCGGGTGAGGGGCAGTTCCGACCCCGCAGCCAGCGTCCTCTCTACTCACTCCGCATGGCGAATCCTCCGCCGTCGGACCGGGGGCAACATCTCGCGCGCCACGTTCTACCGCTGGGTGAGCAGTGGGAGGCTGAGTTCGATCCGTCTGGGGTTTCGGATCTATATCCCCTTCCCGGCCTTGGATGATTTCATTCGGAAGTGCCTGAACGGCGAGTAATGGTCAGGATGCGGTTTCCGGCAGTCGCCTTTTCGCCGCTCGCAGGCGGTGAATCCGATGGCGCCGGCATAGCTAGGGCCCCGGCGTGACGACCTTGAAGCCGGAGTCCGCGATCACTTTTTCGAAGTCGGCGACGGCAGCGGCGTTGGGGTCGTAATCGATCGCCGCCTGTTTGTCCTGGAAACTGACCTGGGCGCCGCGGACCCCCTTGAGGGCGCGGAGGTTGTTCTGCAAGCTTGCAGCACACAAAACGCAGTCCATCCCTTCGATCTTCAGGACGACGTGGGCCAAGGGAGTCCGCCAGGCGGTGGATCGTCCGGCCTCGGTGGGCCGATGGGCAGATTGCCAGCCCAGGCGGGAACGTAGGGCAAGGCCCAGACTCACAACGAGTCCGACCAACAAAAGCCCTCCAAGCAGACGTATCTTCAGGCCTCTCTCCTTCTTCCGACGGCGGCAGCGTCGTGCCCGCAGCGGCTACTGGCCTTGAGCAGGCTCTTGTCCGGGCAAACCCCCGCTCGATGGGCCTCGGCAGCCTTTCCATATTAGAGCCCAAACATGCACTCTGGTCCAGTCCCGATCCGGCTCGCACCCGACAACTTGTACCAATTCGCTTGCGTTCAAGACAGATGTACCGATAGAATCACCGCCTTGATGGCGGAGCGGGCTCAACCTCTTTGGGCTCGCATTGTTCCTGAAATCGGTCTGGACAGCGGTCGTATTGGGAGTCCGTTGGCGATCTCAGGTGCGAAATGTCACGCAGAACCCCACAAAGTGAGCTATTTCTCGACATTTCAAGGTGCGGCAGACTGTACTTGGACAGGTCGGGTCTGAAGCGTCGAATTCTGCCTCTACTTGCCCTCGAGGCTTTCCGATTGTGTACACCGGAGCGGTAATCGCATCCTTTTGATGCAGAAGAACTTATCGGCTGGATGGAGTCGGACATTTCAACCGAAACTCTACTGACTGATGGCTATCATGCTTTGACTTGACGAACTACAAGAAGTGCGGGCCGTGGCGCCTTGTTTTCCAAACGGCGCGCGTGGTTCAGCAACCAACCAGGAAACGTACATCTTGGCAAAATGCGTGCTGAGCAAGGCGCGATTAGATCGTTGACAGATGGACCACCAATTGAGCGAAGAGGTCACTCCATGAACCACCTGATCGCAAAACATGGAATCTTGCCTTGGCTGGCAGTTCTCGTCCTCGTTTTCATACCGGGAATGAGCCACGCTTCGCCCAAGAAGCAGAGCGCGGCGCAGGAGCCCTCTTTTCCCTCCTGGAGAGCGCAAGTGGCGGGGCAGCCCGGCGACTACATGGGCCAGGAGGTCTGCGCGGGGTGCCACGAGGACAAAGTCAAGCAGATGGGCACAACGGTTCACGCCCACGCGGCGGTCTCGGGAGCCACCTACGCCGCCGGCTGCGAGACGTGCCACGGCCCCGGGAAAGCTCACGCGGAGGCCATGGGGGAAGCCGCCGGAGACGAGGCCAAAATTGCGGCGGCCAAGAAGCTTATCTTCCATTTCCAAGGCAAAGCCGAGGAGAATTCCGCGCGCTGCCTGACTTGCCACGAATACGGGGAGGAGCACAGCAACTTCGCCCGCTCTCAGCACAACCTGAATGATGTAGCTTGCATGGACTGCCACTCGCCGCACCATGCCAAGGAAAGCCAATACTTGCTGGTGGAGAGCCAGCCTCTGCTCTGCTATTCCTGCCACACGGAGATGAAGGCCGAGTTCTCCAAGCCCTTTCACCATCGCGTGAATGAGGGCCTAGTCAAATGCACCGATTGCCACAACCAGCACGGCGGCTTCCTGACGAAGCAACTGCGCTCCACGGCGTCGCAGGACCAGGTGTGCTTCAAATGCCACGTGGAAAAGGCGGGGCCCTTCGTCTTTGAGCACGCGCCCGTCAAGACCGAAGGGTGCGTGGCCTGTCACACGCCGCACGGCTCCCCGAACCCGCGGCTGCTCAGGCGGAGCCAAGTGAACCTCCTCTGCCTGGAGTGTCACACGCTGACCATCGATTCGGCCGTTCCCGGCCTGCCCTCGTTCCACAACCAGGCCGCCAAGTACCAGGCCTGCACGATGTGCCATACGCAGATCCATGGGTCGAACTTCAGCAACATCTTCTTCAAGTAGGAGAACCGATGGAGGGCCTTGTGCAACGCGACAGGAATTCTCGAACCGCAGGGTCCGCCGTGTGCGGCGGGCATCTGCCAGCTTTCCGGGAGTGCCCTATGAAATCGCATCGTAGTTCTGTGCTTCTTACCGCCGTCTTGTTGCTCCTGTCGATGGCGCTTCTTCGGCCCATACGCGCCGGCGCGCAAGAAACCTCCGAAGGCGTCAAAGCCGGGAACTACAACCTCAAGCAGTCGATTGAGATGGGCTACCGTTGGACCGACTTCACGGGCAATGAGGACGTCTTTGACACCTTCCTCAATCTCCATCAGGGCCCCCGGCTGCTCGGTCAGACGTTGGAGATGCGGCCGCTCACGCGCGGCGTGGGGCTCTTCGACAATTTCTACTTGACGAGCTTCGGCTACGGCGGCGATCCGAATAACTTCTCGATGCTGCGCGTCTCGAAGGATAAATGGTACGACTTCAATGCCAATTTTCGGCGCGATCAGAACTACTGGGATTACAACCTGCTGGCCAATCCGCTCAACCCCGCGGGCTCCAATCCCACGGTGCCCATTTTGCAGTCACCTCATCGGATGGCAACAGTCCGCCGAATGAGCAATGTTAACCTGACCTTATTACCCCAGTCCCGCGTGCGCTTTCGCCTGGGATACTACCGCAACATCAACGACGGCCCGTCGTTTTCGAGTTTCCACGAGGGAACCGACGCGCTGCTTTTCCAGGATTGGAAGACAACCCTGAATTCCTATCAGATTGGAGTGGATTTCCGATTGGCGCCCCGGACTCAGATCAGCTACGACCAGTTCTTCCAGTATTTCAAGGGCGACACTTCCTATGCCGATCAGAACCTGACTTATCGGCTCGCCAACGGAACTCCGGTCGATTTGGGGCTCATCTACGACACGGCCAACAGCTCACCCTGCCGCGCCCCAATCACCAATTCCTCGACCACTCCGCCCACGGCAAACGCGACCTGCAATGCGTACCTTGCCTATTCGCGCTCGGGTCCCATGCGGACCAAGTACCCGACCGAACAACTGACCTTCCAGTCCAGCTCGATCAAGAACCTCGACACGTCGGGCCGCTTTGTCTACAACTCCTCGGACACCAACATCCTGGACTCCAACGAGTTCCTCCAGGGGTTCGTGTCGCGGACGGGTCAGCTTCAGTTCGACGTCACCGGCCCAGCCCAAGCGAAGCGCGTCTCGGTCTCGACCGATTTTGCGGCCACTTACCACGTCACTCCGAAGTTCCGCCTAGTTGAGGAATTCCGCTTCTGGAACTACCGGATCCCCGGGCAGTATGTGAGCACTGAGCTCTCCTTGTTTGGCCGGAATATGGTGAGCGGGCCAGTGGTTTTCGACCCGGCCACATGCCCACCGCCTTATACGGCTTCTACCTGCCCGCCGCACGGCAATTCTTCGCCCGCCGACGTGGCTTCCGGTGTCTCAAGCCTGTTCATCGGCCAGGACACCAAGTTGAACACCGTCCGGCTAGAGTACGATTTCACGAAAAGAATCGGCGGCAGACTGGGGTACCGATATCGGCACCGGAGCATCACACAACGGGATTTTGTGGCCGTCGATGATCTCTATTATCCCCCGAACGCTGGGAGAGGCGGGTGCAGTGCGAGTGAACTCCAGCCGGACGGCTCCTGCCACGTCGTTGACTCCTCGGGTAGCGCTGAACAGACGCTCATCAACGAACACTCGCTGCTGATGGGTATATGGTTCCGCCCGATTGACTCGTTCCGAATCACTTACGACATGGAGCTGATGTCGGCCGACAACACCTTCACGCGCGTGAGCCCGCGGCAGTTCCAGCATTACAAGCTGCGAGCCAGTTACCGGCCGGCACGATGGGCAACGATCGGTGGGACTGTCAACGTCTACGAAGCCCGGAACAATGTACCCGACGTCAACCACCTCCAGCACAACCGGAGTTACGGGTTCTCCTCGACCATCGCGCCGAGTGACCGCTGGGCGATCGACGTAGGGTACGACTACAACAACGTCCTATCGCACACGAATGTCTGCTTTGCCGGGACGTTTGTTCCTCCCCCCGGCTCGACGCCCTGCCCCATCCTGGCGTCCGGCGTCGCGTCGCTGGCGGCCATTTCTACGTATAGTGCCGTAACGGATTTCTCTCACGCCGACTTCATGGTGAAGCCCGTGAAGCAACTGACCCTCAACCTCGGCTACTCCTCGAACAGCGTTAGCGGCGAGACACTCATCCTCAATCCCAACGCGTTCCCCGGCCCTCTGCAGTCCAGCTACACTCAACCTTACGCTTCGGCCGCCGTTGACATCATGAAAGGCTGGACGGTCAAAGGGGCCTGGGGGTTCTACAATTATCGTGAACAGCTCTACTTCGGGGACCTTACGACGCCGCGCAGCTTTCGCGGGAACCTCTTCATGCTTTCGTTCCGCTACACGCTTTAGCCGCCTGCATGCTTTCGGGGCCGCACTCTCGTCTTGCGGCCCCTGACGTTTCTTCGCGGGACAATCCTCAGCCTAGCTTATTACGCGGAAGCCCCGTGTGGGCCGGTAAAAGGTCTTAAGTCGGTTGAAGTCGCCAACAACAGAGGTGACGGAACAGGGAGGGCCCGCGGCATTCCTTGCGGTCCCGGGCGTGCGCTCAAAGCCGACGGGGAAGCCGCGACGACGGCGACGCCGCGCACCGCTGGCAGGAATCAGCCTATCATCGAACGCTCCCTTCCAACGGATGTCGGTCGGCATTGGCCGTTGCTAGCCCAAATTCTCATACCACACCACGTTCCCAGTGGAGGCCCCGATGGCAACGATATCGGAGCGGCCATCGCCGTTCAGGTCTTGGACTACCACGCCCGAGGCCGCCATCTGGTCATCGACCCTCTGCCGCTCCCATCGGGTACCGGAGGAACCCGCCGCGTGGTAAACGTGGAGGCTGGTCCCCTCGCCGCGATAGCCCGCCACAATCTCATCATTGCCGTCACCATCGAGGTCGGCGACGGCGAGCGCGTGACCATCACGAAACGAGTCATCGATCACGTGCCGGCTCCACAGCTCGCCTGGCTTCCCTTCGAAATAGACCGCCACCTGCTCACCGTGCCACGGCTCGACCGTGGCGAGAAAGCGGCGGCCGTGGACTTTGCCAACACCGATTTCGCTCGACCCGCGGCGCGGCTTTGAAATCTGGTCTCCTTCGCCCAATTGGGTTTTAGTCCAGCGCAGGTCGCTCCCCCGCCGCGTAGATTGAAAAAGATGAACGCCCTCAAAGCTCGCCGTGAGGATTTCATCCCGCCCGTCACCGTCCCAGTCCATGACGTTGATCCCGTGGACGACGGTCAATGAATCGTCGATGAGGTGAGGTGTCCAGCCGCTCTCACCCGACGCACCCGCCGTGGCGTGACCTTGCAGCAACGTCTCCGGCATTTCGAACCAGGTGAGGGGCGCGCCGACTTTGTATTCCGGCGCCTCCGCGCCGTAGCCGAGCAGTGGCGCGTCAACCAACGCCAAGCGGCCGTCGCCGTCGAGGTCCGCCCAGCGCAACCGGTGCGAAGTCGGGATACGGCCGATCATCCGCAAGGACCACTCGGCCTCAGCAGAAGGCGGCGGAGTGGCCCACCAGATGTCGCCCCCGTTGCGGCTATCCTCCAGTGCAAAATCCGTGGCGAGGGCTACACCGCGGACGGGATAGCCGGGCCGGAAGAGCGGGGCCAGGCTGATATTCTTCCGGGTTTCTGTCGTGATGGAACGCGCCCTCCAGGAAGGGTTCTCGTACCATTCGACAATGCTTTCAGCAGAGCTCAGTGCCAGGATATCCGGCCGTCCGTCGGCGTTAACGTCCGCGACCGCCACTTGATAGCCATCGGGAATCCTTGCGACGGGATGTGTTTGCCAACGAAGCATTTTCGACCTCGTGATCGTGGATCGGGCTGTCGCCGCGGTGGAAGCCAGCGTCGCGACCCCCGCCCCAAACGCGCTCGCCAGGAATGCCCGCCGCGAGGAGTTCCTGCCGCGCTTCGCCGGACGGCGAGTGTCACCCATGGAACTAGTCTAACTCAGGTTCCGTTCCTTGGGCGCCAGGGGTTTGTGGGGCCCAGGCGTGCAGCGTATAATCGAGGTGAAGGGCAAAAGGAAAGGCTGGCCACGACGGATTCGGGCGCACCGCACGAGAGAGGAGACAGGGCCTATCGCGAGACAAAAAGCCTTCGCAGGTCATAAGTTGAGTTTATGATATGAAAAATATTATAAATTTGACTTGAGGGGAGCCAAACTCACAGAATAACGCCTGAGTGTCCCGCCGAGAATTCTGTTGCAGTGGCGCGGTGGGGAAAAGGATCAAAGATGTCGTCACGCACGATGTACGAAAAGATCTGGGACGCGCACGTTGTCCACGAAGAATCGGGCAAGCCGGCGCTCATCTACATCGACCGCCACCTGGTGCACGAGGGTACTTCCGCTCAAGCGTTTTCCGGGCTCAAGGCCGCAGGGCGCAAGGTGCGGCGCCCCGACCTCACCTTTGCCGTGATGGACCATTCGGTCCCCACCAAGGACCGCCACCTGCCGCTTGTGGACACCGTCGCCGCCGCCCAGTTCGCTCTTCAACATGCAGAGCCCGCAGCAAGGCATCGTGCACGTCATCGGCCCGGAACTGGGCATCACGCAGCCCGGACAGACGATTGTCTGCGGGGACAGCCATACCGCGACGCACGGCGCGTTCGGCGCACTAGCTTTCGGCATCGGCACCAGCGAAGTCGAACACGTGCTGGCCACGCAATGCCTGTCACAATTCAAATCGAAGACGATGCTCGTGCGCGTAAACGGCCGCCGGGCGCGCGGCGTCACCGCCAAGGACATCATCCTGGCCATCATCGGCAAGATCGGGATCGCGGGCGGCAACGGTCACGTGATCGAATACGCGGGCGAGGCCATCCGCGCGCTCTCCATGGAAGGCCGCATGACCGTCTGCAACATGTCGATCGAGGGCGGGGCGCGTGCCGGTATGGTGGCGCCCGACGAGACAACCTTCGCCTACCTCGAAGGTCGGCCCTATGTGCCGCGCGGGAAGGATTTTCAGGTCGCAGTGGATTATTGGAAGACGCTCGTGCCTGACTCCGACGCCCACTTTGACCGCGTGGTCGAACTGGACGCTTCGAAAATCGCCCCCCAGGTGACCTGGGGCACCAACCCCGGCATGGTGACAGATGTGACGGGGCGCATTCCTGACCCCAATTCGTTCAGTGACCCTGTCGATCGGCGCGCCGCCGAGAGCGCGCTCGAATACATGGGGCTCGAGCCGGGCACCCGGCTGATGGACCTCGCGCTCGACCGCGTATTTATCGGCTCCTGCACGAACTCGCGGATCGAGGACTTGCGCATGGCGTCACGCGTTGTGGCCGGCAGGAAGGTCGCGCGAACGCTCAAGAGCGCCCTCGTCGTTCCCGGCTCGATGCAAATCAAGGCGCAGGCGGAGAAGGAAGGGCTGGACCGGATC
>JAIQGB010000237.1 GCA_020072905.1 Terriglobia bacterium
GGAGTGGCGGAACTGGCAGACGCACGAGACTCAAAATCTCGCGCTGCGTAAGCAGCATGGGGGTTCAACTCCCCCCTCCAGCAGAATGGGCGGGGGGGCAGGCCGTGTAGTGTGGGCCTGCTTTTCCCATCAGGCACCGTGCGTGCTAGGTTTGGCGGCGTGGGTACCGCTTGTGAATCCGAGCGCTCCTTCGGCCGCAGGGACCGAGCCAGCCGATGCTGGCCCTTCATCTCTGATCGGAGCGTGCGAGTTGGACAAAACCATTGGCAAGAAACTGCAACTGATCCGCATCGAAAAGGGTCTGTCGCAGGGAGACATTGAGAAACGAACCGGACTTTTGAGAAGCTACCTGTCGCGGGTCGAGAACGGGCACACCATTCCCTCCCTCGACACCCTGGGGAAAATCGCTGCGGCCCTTGAGGTGGGCGTCTCCGAGCTCCTCGAGGCGCCCGTGGGGGAGCGCGCCAAGACGGCCTCCCTGCTCGGAGACAAGCGTCAGGCGCGTTTCTGGAACCTGATGAGGAAGTACGTCCCGCAGCTTAAAGAGCGCGACCGGCGGTTGCTGGTCGGCTTAGCCCGCCGCATGGTCGGCCGATAAGCCATCAAAAGCCGCGCGCTGGCGAAGTTTTTCTTTTGTCAAGGATCGACTTTTCCTCAGCATGGAAGGAGTCGTGTCGAAAGTTCAGGCGGCTGCCGACCGCGAATCCCTATTCCCTGCTGGCTCCCGGTCGTTCGGAGGCCTGCCTACTTCGCCAAGATGGCCATTGCCTTTCCCGCCGCCCGGAGGGTTTCCTTCACCTCCTCGTCCCCATGGGCTGAGGAGACAAACGCCGCCTCGAATTGCGAGGGCGGGAAATAGATACCGCGCTTAAGCAGGCCGCGGAAGAACTTGGCGAAACGCCCCGCGTCTGCTCTCTTGGCAGAGGAATAATCCGTAACCGCTTCGCCGGTGAAGAAGGCGGTGAACATTGAGCCGACCCGGTTGACGGTGAATGGCACGCGGCAGCGCGACGCCCGCTCCTTCAATCCCTCCGTCAGCTTTTCCGTGACGGCTTCCAGCCGTTCATAGAATCCCCGCCGGTGGATGATCTCCAGCACCTTCAGCCCCGCCGCGACCGCCAGGGGATTGCCCGAGAGCGTTCCCGCCTGATAGACCGGGCCCGTCGGCGCCACCAGATCCATCAGCGTGGCTATTCCGCCATAGGCGCCGACAGGAAGCCCGCCGCCGATGATCTTGCCGAGCGTCGTCAGGTCTGGCTGGATCCCGTAGAGCTGCTGCGCTCCACCGAAAGCCACACGAAAGCCCGTCATCACTTCGTCGAAAATGAGCACCGTCCCCTGCTCGGCAGTGAGGGCGCGCAATTTCTCCAGAAATCCCGCGCGAGGCGGAATGCAGCCGGCGTTTCCCACCACCGGTTCCACGATCGCCGCGGCCAACTGGTGGCGGTGAATTCGAAAGGCCTCCTCGAGCGCCGCCGGGTCGTTGAAGGGAACGGTGATCGTCAATTCTGCCAGGGCCCGCGGAACGCCTGGGCTGTCGGGGAGGCCGAGCGTGGCGACGCCCGAGCCCGCCTTCACCAGCAGGCTGTCGGCATGGCCGTGGTAGCAGCCCTCGAATTTGAGGATCTTCTCGCGCCCGGTGGCGGCGCGCGCCACGCGCAAAGCCGCCATCGTGGCCTCGGTTCCGGAATTCACCAGACGCACACGCTGGATCGAAGGGAATGCTTCCTGGATGCGTTCGGCGAGCTCGACTTCCGCTGCCGTCGAGGCCCCGAAGCTGGTCCCCGATTGGAGCGCGCGGGCCAGTGCCTCCACCACCTCAGGATGGCAGTGGCCCACGATGAGCGGCCCCCAGGAGAGCACATAATCGATGTAGCTCTTCCCATCCACATCGGTGATCCGAGAACCCTTGCCGGACGCGATGAAGATCGGCTCGCCACCTACGGCGCGAAAGGCCCTCACCGGAGAATTCACTCCCCCGGGCATGAGGCTGAGGGCCTTGCGGAACAGTTCCTGGGATTTGCTGGGCATGGTGTTTTGTGGGCGCAAAGCCTCCCCGCGCTCAGGAGGCTACTCGGGGGCGAGAGTGCCGAAGGGCCCTCTGCTCTCCCCCGTGCCTGGGCCGCCCCCATCGTCCGAGCGAGGAAACATGCCGGTGAGTGATTGGGCGCCGATCTCGACGAGCGAGGCTCCCAACCCGCGGTAGAGGCGCGGCAGCAGCCCCGCATAAGGTTGTGTGCCCTCGACCAGATCCTGGAGTAAATCCCTGACCAGATCGCTGCGGCGGCAGAGTTGGATCATGCGAGTACAGAGCGTCTTGCCGAAAATATTACTGCGATAGTACAGGCCCGTGAGGCGCGCACCATGGGCGAGCTGCGACCCGCATTCCTCCCAGACCCTCTGCGGATAGACTGCCACCTCGCCCGCGGACAGGCATTCACCCAGCAATTCGCCTGACCGCATGGCGAAGTAAATTCCCTCGCCGGTGAGCGGGTCAACCAAGCCACTGGCGTCGCCCGCCAGCGCCCATCCATCCCCCGCCAAGCGCAGGTCGCTCCAGCTCGAAACCGTCAGCGCGGGAAGCAGGTGTGCGAACATCCGCGCGCCCCGGCGGCGGTAATCAAAGACCTCCATGAAATGGTGCAGGCGAGCTTGAACCTCGGCCATCTTTTCCTCCCCGACTTTGGCGCAAATCCCCACGGAGAGATGATCCGGGCGCGGGAAGGCCCAAGCATATCCTTCGATGTTCTCAAGAAACTGCACGCGCAGAAGATCTTCGGCGCCCGGAACGTAATATCCGAAGGTCAGCATGAAGTCCTTCGGGGCGAGATCAGGCACCAGCGCCGGGCGCAGCCGGCTGCGCGCACCCGCGGCCAGGACGACGAAATCGGCCCGGTAATTCCTCTGCCGGCCTGCGAGCTCCCACCCCGCCGCCGAGCGCTGGAGGCGCACGACCCGGTCCACGACGACCTCCGCGCCCGACCGCGCGGCACGCTCCAGGAGCCGTTGGTTCAGAACGCTTCGCGAGCAGACGGCGACCGGCCGGCGCAAGTGCAAGCGCACCGATTCTCCCGTCGCGGCAATGAATTCCGCCTGGCTGATCCTTCTGGCCCCCACTGCCGCCTCAAGAAGAAAGGGGTAGCGCCGCAAGGCTTTCGCCGTCAGCCCGCCGCCACAGGGCTTTTCCCGGCCAAGTTTTTCCTCGAAGACCACAACGCGTGCGCCGCCTCGCGCGAGCCTTTCCGCTGCCATCGCACCCGCCGGACCACCGCCGATTACGGCCACGGTGTTCATCGCATCGGCACTCCCCAAACGCAGAATTTGAAGCGTCGCGCCCGGCGCGTGGTCTTCACCAACGGCTGCTTTGACCTGCTGCATCCCGGCCACACGCGGTATCTGTCCGAGGCGCGCGAGCTAGGCGATGTCCTGATCGTCGCGGTGAATAGTGACGCGAGCGTCCGCGCCATCAAAGGCCCCGGGCGGCCCATCTTCCCCGAGGCGGAGCGCGCGGAGATCCTGGCGGCCCTGGAGGCCGTGGATTACGTCACCATCTTCGACGACCTCACGCCGCAGGCGGTGATTGCTCGCATGTTGCCCAATGTGCTCGTGAAAGGCGGCGACTGGAGCCCCGATGAGATCGTGGGGCGCGAAGAGGGGGAAGCTGCCGGCGGTCAGGTGGTCTCGATTCCGGCCGTCCCGGGCCACTCCACCTCAGCGATTATTGAGGCCGCGCTCAAACTCTCCGGATAGCCGCGTCCAGTTCCGATGCCAGAGCTACGCTCCCTTCTCCAAGCCGTCTTCGATCATCCGGCGTTCCGCGCTGCCTGCGCGGCGGCTGAGACACGACCGGCCGGAGAGCAACCAGGCCTGACGCTCTCTGGCCTGACCAGCGCGGCGAAAGCGCTCGTCGCCGCAGGACTCGCACACCAAGTCGCGCGGCCATTGATCGTTCTCACCGCCGATAACGAAGCGGCGGACCGTCTCCGCCGCACGGCTGCAACTGTTCTGGAATGGCTTGAGCCGGGCACGGGCGCCACAGTCAACGTTCTGCCCGCCGTGGACTCGGCGCCTTACGAGGGTCGCTCGCCGCACCCCGAGATCTCCGAGAGGCGCGCCGTTGCTCTCTGGAATCTGGCGCGCGGGCGCACGCGGATTCTCTTCGTTCCGCTTGCCGCGGCTCTGGGCCGCTTTCGCGAGAAATCCTATTACGGCTCGCTCGCCCTGGAGCTCAAGGTCGGCGACGAAGTAAGCCTCGAGGACCTCTCTGAGCACCTCGTGGCGGTCGGCTATGAGCCGGGCGAGCCCGTGGAGAGCCCGGGGCAGTTCTCCCTGCGCGGCGGCATCGTGGATGTGTTCCCACCGGAAGCGAATTGGCCTTTCCGGCTGGAGTTCTTCGGCGACCGGATCGAGTCGCTCCGCGAATTCGATCCGAGCACGCAGCGCTCGCGCGGCCGGGCGGCGGCGGTGCTGCTGCTCCCCTTCGCGGAGACACGACGCTCCCCGCGGTTGTTTGACAGGCTCGTGGAGGTCCTTGGCGCGCGCCAGAATCTGCAGGCAGAACCCGACTGGGCCGCGGAATACTCCGGCCCGTTCCCGGGCTGGGAATTCTTTGCGCCTCTTGTCGAACCGCACACTCAAACGCTGCCTGCCCTTATGGAAAGGCCGCTGCTCATTTGGGATGAGCCTGTCGAGCGCAGGGGCCAATTGCGTCAAATCCTGGAATCCTGGGCGGCCTCGTATGATGAAGTTCGGGACGTCGTGCCGCCGCGTCCGCAGCCCGAGGAAATCTTCCTGACCCGAGAGGAGTTCCTGAAAAGCGTCGAAGGGACGCCGCAGATTTCCCTCCAGGAATTGGCGGTCGACGATCCCGGGCTGGCGAGTGAATCGTCCCCCAGGTTGTTACACCTGGCGACCCAGCCACCGCCGAGATTCCACGGGGCGGTCAAGACTCTGGTCGAGGATCTCCGCGCACGGCGTGCGCAAAGCGAATCCGTCACCGTCGTCCTGCCCACGGCGGGCAAGGCCGACCGCTTGCGCGAAATCCTCGCCGAGTACGATATCCCCTATGGAGCCGTCGAGGCGATCCGCGAACCGCCCGTAGGATCCGACGCAAGCGCAGCGGAGACGGTCAAACCCGTTCTCATCGCGCGCGGGGATCTGGACGAAGGCGTCGTCTTCCCCGACTTGCGGCTGGTCCTTCTTTCCGATGCCGAGCTGTTCGGCGAATTCGCCTGGGGTGGCCGCGGCCGCCGCGAGCGCTCCGCCGTTGCCAGCTTCATCTCCGATTTGAGTGACCTCAAGGCGGGGGACTACGTTGTGCACGTGGACCACGGCATCGGTCTCTACCAGGGCCTGCGCCCGTTGGAAGTGGAGGGAGTGCGGCGTGATTTCATGCTGCTGACCTACCAGGACGAAGCCAGGCTCTACGTCCCCCTCGAGCGGCTCGACCTGGTCGAGAAATACCGGTCAAGCGGCGACGGCGCCAAACCGCAGCTCGACCGCTTGGGCGGCGCCACCTGGGCGCGCACCAAAACCCGCGTCAAGCGCGCGCTGCGCGACATCGCTCAGGAACTGCTCCACCTTTACGCCGAGCGCAAGATGCACCCCGGCACAGCCTTCACCGCCGACACACCCTGGCAGAAGGAGTTCGAAGACACTTTCGAGTTTGAGGAGACGCCGGACCAGATCACCTCCCTCGCCGAAATCAAGCGGGACCTGGAAACGCCGCAGCCCATGGACCGGCTGCTTTGTGGCGACGTGGGCTATGGGAAGACGGAGCTCGCCATGCGCGCCGCCTTCAAGATCGTGCAGGACAGCCGGCAAGTGGTGCTGCTCGCGCCCACCACGGTCCTGGCCTTCCAGCACTTCGCGACCTTCCGGCAACGCTTCGCGGCGTTCCCGGTGCGGACCGAGATGCTCAGCCGCTTCCGCTCCGCCGCCGAGCAGAAGAAGATCGTCGCCGATGCCGAGGCCGGAAGAGTGGACATCCTCATCGGCACCCACCGCCTGCTCTCGAAGGACGTCCGCCTGCGCGACCTTGGCCTCCTAATTGTGGACGAGGAGCAGCGCTTCGGCGTGGCGGCCAAGGAGAGACTCCGCAAACTTAAAGCGAGCGTTGATGTGCTG
Source organism: Terriglobia bacterium (assembly GCA_020072905.1). GTDB lineage: Bacteria > Acidobacteriota > Terriglobia > UBA7540 > UBA7540 > JAIQGB01. The sequence goes on from JAIQGB010000237.1 coordinate 6,127, forward strand.
ACGATGTCCGCCACGCCCATCCCGCGGACGTTGCACATGTCGCTGGGCGGACTGCGCGATCTTTCCGTCATTGAGACGCCGCCGCGCGGCCGCCTGGCGATTCAGACCGTCGTCGCGGCCTTCTCCGATGGCCTGATCCAGTCGGCGATCCTCCAGGAGATGAACCGCCAGGGCCAGGTTTTTTTCGTGCACAACCGGGTGGAAAGCATCTGGAGCATTGCCGCGCTCATCCAACGTCTTGTGCCCACCGCGCGCGTCGGGGTCTCGCACGGGCAGATGGGCGAAAAGGAACTCGAGCGCGTGATGCTCAAATTCATGGAAGGTGGGTACGACGTTCTGGTATCGACGGCCCTGATCGAAAACGGCCTCGACATCCCACGCGCCAACACCATGATCGTCAACCGCGCGGACCGCTTCGGCTTGGCCGACCTTTATCAACTCCGGGGGCGCGTGGGACGTTCGAACCGCCGCGCCTACGCCTATTTCTTGATCCCCGGTGAGGAGACTCTGACGCCCACGGCTAAGCGGCGACTCGCGGCGCTCAAGGAATTCTCCGACCTCGGCGCGGGGTTCCGCCTCGCCGCACTCGACCTGGAGTTGCGCGGCGCGGGCAACGTGCTGGGCGCGGAACAATCGGGCCATCTCAACGCCATCGGCCTCGATCTCTATCTGAAGATGCTCGACGAGACCGTGGCCGAGCTCAAGGGCGCCGCGCCCCGCCCCGAGGTCCGCACCACGCTCAACCTGGGGCTCGATATCAAAATCCCCGCGAGCTACATCGCGGACGAAAGCCAGCGCCTGCGCATGTACAAGCGCATTTCGGGGCTGGCGACGCTGGAGCAACGCGGGGACCTGGAAGCGGAACTGACCGACCGTTACGGCGCGCCGCCGCCTTCCCTGGCGAATCTGCTCGACTACGCCCTGCTCAAGTCCGCCGCCGAGCAGTTGTGGATCCAGTCCATCGAGCGCAAGGCAGACGCCATCTGGCTAAAATTCCACCCCGAGGCTCCGGTGGCGCCGGAGAGATTGACGCAGTTTGTGCGCCGACGGCGCGACGCCAGCCTCCGTCCCGACGGCACCTTACGCTTTCGCCTGGCCGCGCCGGACGGGGAATTCTTCGCGGAGATTGGAAACGTCTTGCAGGAACTCCAGCCGCGGCATTAAGATGGGTGAGGCTGCAGTCGAAGCTCCAGGGGTTCGAGCGCCCGCAAAAGGTCGGCTTGGAATGATACGAAGATTGGTAATGGTAGCGGGGATGACGGCGATCATCGCCGCGATGGCTGCTCCGGCCCGCGCGGCGCGGAAGGTCGTGGAGCGCATCATCGCCCGCGTCAACAGCGAGATCATTACCCAGCGTCAGTACGAGCGCGAGCGCGATAAGCTCCGTCAGGACCTCTCTCGGCAATTCGCCGGTGCCGAACTTGACGCCAAAGTGAAGGAGTTCAGCAAGGACCTGTTGCGCGACCTGATCGATCAGGCGCTGATGGTCCAGAAGGCCAAGGACCTGGACGTCAACGTCGAAACCGACGTCGTCAAGCGGCTGGACGAGATCCGCCAGAGCTTCAATTTGGGGTCCCTCGAAGACCTGCAGAAGGAAGTCGAGAAGCAGGGCATTCTGTGGGAGGACTTCAAGGAGAACATCCGGCGCAACCTGCTCATGCGCGAGGTGATCGGCCGGGAAGTGGGCCGCACAATCATCATCTCTCGCGAAGACGCTCGCAAGTACTTCGGGGAGCACAAGCAGGAATTCGCCTCCCCCGGAGGCGTGTCACTCGCCCAGATCCTCATTTCCAACGAAAAGCACAAGCCGGAGGAAGCGGAGAAGCGCGCCAAGGACGCCCTGGCGGAATTGAAGGCCGGCCAGAAATGGTCCGACGTGGTCAGCCGATACTCCGATGATCCCGCCACCGCCAACGACGGGGGAAGCATCGGGTTCATGAAGGATGGAACGCTGGCCCCGGCCGTCAGCGCATCCATCGCCAAGCTCGACACGAACGAATTCTCGGACCTCATCCCCATCCAGACCGGCTTCATTATCCTGAGAGTGCTCGACCGGCGCCACCCGGGCATCCCCCCCTTCGAGGAAGTCGAGCAGCGCGTCCAAGAGGTTCTCTACAACCGGCAGATGCAGCCTGCCTTGCGGAAGTACTTGGTGGACCTGCGGCGCGACAGCTACGTCTACTTGGCCCCCGGGTACGTGGATAGCGGCGCCGAACGGCCCAGCGAAACCGTGCTCGCCAAAAAGGGGCAATGAAATCCCAATTCGTCTCTGACCTCACGCCCGGCACCCGCCTGGAAACAATCTTCCTGATTCACAGCAAGGAACGCAAGACCGCCAGCAACGGCCGGCCGTATTTGGACCTCGAGCTGCGCGACGCGACCGGCGTCATCAAGGCCAAAGTCTGGGATTGCGATCGCCTGGACCAGGACTTTGAGGCGGAGGATTTCGTCTGGGTGCAAGGCAACGTGGACGCCTACCGCGGCACGCCCCAGGTAGTCGTCGCCAAGCTCCGCCGCTGCAGCGAGGAGGAAATCGATCCACGCGATTACCTGCCCCGCTCGAAACGCGACCCGGAGGAGATGTACGCGGCGCTCCTCGAACGCCTCCGCCGCGTTCCGGAAGGGCCCGTGCGTGCGCTGTTGCTCGCCGTGTTCGAGGACCTCTCCATCGCCGAGAAGTACAAGCTCGCCCCGGCGGCGATGAGCTACCACCACGCTTACCTGGGCGGCTTGCTCGAACACGTCCTCTCCCTGATTGAGCTCGGCGACGAGGTGTGCGACCACTACCCGTCCCTGCGGCGCGACCTTGTGCTGGCGGGGATTCTGCTGCACGATATCGGCAAGATCGAAGAACTCTCTTTCCGCCGGGGATTCCACTACACGACGCGCGGCCAACTGCTTGGGCATATCACCATCGGCCTGGAGATCGTCAACGAGAAGATGCGCGCCATCCCCGATTTCCCCGCTGACTTGCGCAATCAGATTGAGCACATCATCCTCTCGCATCATGGGGAGCTCGAATTCGGCTCGCCCAAACAGCCGGCGTTCCCGGAAGCCTTCGTCGTGCATGCGCTCGATAACCTCGATTCGAAACTGGAGAGCATGCGCGCCCAGTACGAGACGGATAAAAACCGCGAGGGCGATTTCACCGCCCGCAACCCGGCGCTGAAACGCGAACTGCTGAAGATTGATTCATTGAATCATTGATTCATTGAGCCATTGCCAGACAACATCAACGGACGTTCGGTTTCGCTTGATTCTCTTGGCTGCTCGCTCCTTCAATGGATCAATGATTCAATGAACCAATGACCCAATTCTCTCAATCCGCGATTCAGCGCATCCTCCCCCACCGCTACCCTTTCCTGCTCATCGACCGCGTTACAGAGCTCGAACCCGGCAAACGCATTGTGGGCATCAAGAATTTCACGGGTAACGAGGAGCCGCCCCTCGGCTATTCGCCGGACTCCCCGCAGGTGCCGACGGGGATTCTGCTCGAAGCCGTGACGCAGCTTGGCGCCATCCTGGTTCTCGAGCGCCCGGAAATGGCCGGCAAGCTGGCCTTCATTCTGCAGATCAACTCCGCCCAATTGCACAAGCCCGTCTATCCCGGCGACACGCTGCGCATGGAGGCCGAGGTCGTCAAGATGGGCGAGCGCTTCGGCGAACTGCGCGGCCTGGCTTATCGCGAGGACGAGCTGGTCGCCGAGGGCCAGATGCGCTTCGCCGTCGCCAATGCCTCGGAAGTCCAGGCCTCCGTCGGCAGGTAGCCGTGGATATCGGGACGAACCCTCCGGTTGCCTATCAACGCGCTTTCCTGCCAGAATAGCGAGAGTATGTTCTTCGAAGAACTGCGCATCCGCAACGTGGCGATCCGGCCTGCGCACATCCTGGCGCCGATGGCGGGGATCACCGACACGGTCTTCCACCGCTTCATCAAGC
>JAIQGB010000238.1 GCA_020072905.1 Terriglobia bacterium
CGCCAATGGATCGTCGTCCGCACATCCGGCGACCCGGTGAAACTAGCCGCCGCGGCGCGCGCGGCAGTGCGTGCAATCAATCGCGACACCCCGGTTCTGAAGTTGCGGACGCGCTTGATGGGTGAATGGGCGAAGAGGCGGCGGAAATCGTCTTCGGCGAGCGAGGCTAACGCCTCAAGCGGCGGATGGAAAAGTGAAAAGGTGCTGTGTTCTGGGTGCTGGGTGCTGGGGACCAGGGGATTTTGGATTTCTGATTTTGGATTTGGGATTGAAGAAGAAGAAGCTGTGCCCTTCATCGCCGGCGGGTTTCCTCGTGGTAGCCCTTGTCCGGCGGAGCCTGACCGCGGACTGCTGACTGCCGACTGGCGACTGCTCTGTTTGTCGTCCTTCGTCCTTTGTCCTTCGTCCTGCGGAAAGGCTCGGCCTTCGACTGCCCCAACATCTGCTACCACTATCATGGGTCGAAATGCACTCTCCTGACTCCTGACTGCTGATTCCTGACTCCTGCTCTTGCCATTCCACGGGCACACATCCTGGCAAATGTCGCAGCCAAAGACATTGACACCGATGCCGGGGCGAAGTTCCCGAGGGATGGAGCCTTTCAGTTCAATCGTCAGGTAGGAAATGCAGCGCGAGGCGTCCATGACGTAGGGCTCGACTAGCGCGCCGGTGGGGCAGGCGTCGAGGCAGGCGCGACAGGAGCCGCAGCGGTCGGGGGCGGGGAGGTCGGGTTCGAGTTCCAGATTGGTGAGGATGACGCCCAGGAAAAACCACGAGCCCTTCTCTTCATTGATAATGCAGGTGTTTTTACCCATCCAACCGAGGCCGCTGAAGCGCGCAAAGGCGCGTTCGATGACGGGGCCGGTGTCCACATACACGCGGGTCTCCACGCCCGGCGCCAGTTCTTCGATGGCTGCCCGCAAGCGCTCCAGCCTCTCGCGCATGATTTCGTGGTAGTCGTGCCCCCAGGCGTAGCGGGAGATCCAGGCGCGCGGCGCCGTGGCGCTGGAAAATGGAGACTGGAAATTGGAAACTGGAAATTCGAAACTCGAAAGTGGTCCGGTGAACCCCTCACTCGTTTTACCTTCGCCGCTCCGCCCTCTCCCCGAGGGGGAGGGCCGGGTCGTGAGGGGAGGCGGCTCGCCGCCAACCACGGGCTGCTTACTGGTTTCAGTTGTCAGTCTACCCCATCCTTCGCGTTCTCTTCCGATTTCTGACTCCTGACTTCTGACTTCTGCCGGACCAACTTCGGTTGAGTACGGAAACGGCGTGTCGTAGATGAGTCCAACGCAGACCACGGACCTGACGGAGGGCAGAAGCGCGCGCGGATCAAAGCGCCTGGGGTTCGCGAGGTAGCGCATCTCGCCGCCCCGGCCCTGCTCGATCCAGTCGCGGGCGAAGTCCAGGTCCCGGCCGGGTTCGACCGGTGCGACTCCCACCAGGTCAAACCCCACCTCGCCGGCCCGCTGCTTCAAGGCTTCTTTAGGACCCATAGCGAGCATGATAACGCACTTGGCCCAGGGGATGCCGAAGGGTGGCTCTCAAGTGCCGCGAGTGCAGCCGACCGCCTCTCGTCAGCACCCCTATCCTTTCGGGATTGGCCGAACATCTGGGTCGGGCATCCTGGGATCGCGCCGGCCCGCCCAAGCACCCGATTTCTTCCAACGCGTTGATTTTTAAGAGGATTTCTCCACCCCATTCGAGGGACTTTTTGTGCCGTCCAACCCGATAAAATGACCGTTCCCCGCAAATTGCTTACCCCTCTAGGACCGTAGTCCTAGAATCGCGAGCGGGTCCGAGTTGCCTCAGGACCTGCAGGTTAGTTCGGACGGGCTTCGGTTACAACGTCATTTGAAGTCGGCAAAAGGGAGCTGAAGGTCGTTCCCCCGGTTTATTTCCGGACCGAGGAGGGTCGGCCAGACTAACAGAGAGGGATATGAGTTATGCCGAGAATTCGTGGACAACGGCTGATGAAATACGTCGACCAGGCAGTCGCCTCGGTAGCGGGCGTAGCCTTCGACGGCATCCAGTACTTCAACAAATATAGACCCAATCCGTCGTTTACCCCGCGGTGGTCCGACAAGCCGCTCCTCAAATCGTGGGAGAAGACCAAGCCTCCGCTGGGCTGGCCGCGGGAAACCGACTCGCTCTGCCCGGGCTGCGTGAAAGAAGCGCGCGATAAGATCATGAGCGGAGACCAGGACTGGCAGTCGCTGCTCTCGGAGAAGGTCGGCGAGGTCAAAGCCCGGATCATTGAGCGCGACGGCCAGGTTTGGATGGTGAAGGACTGCCCCATCCACGGCCATTTCGAGGACATGATGGCCGTCGACGTCAAGTTCCTGCAGTGGATCGAGAAGAATTTCCCCGGCCGCGATATCCGCGCCCACAACGACGCTCGGCTGCACAACCACGGCTCGAGCACCATCAAGCACGGCCGCGGTTCGGTCCTCACCGTAGACCTGACGAACCGCTGCAACATGATGTGCGACCCGTGCTTCATGGACGCCAACCAGGTGGGCTTCGTCCACGAGCTGACTTGGGAAGATATCAAGGAAATCCTCGACAACGCCATGGAGATCAAGCCGCGGCGGCAGATGTCCGTGCAGTTTTCGGGCGGCGAGCCGACGATGTCGCCCTACTTCATCGATGCTGTGCGCTACGCCCGTAAGCTGGGTTACAACAGCGTGCAAGCGGCGACCAACGGCATCGAGTTCGCGAAGAGCAAGGATTTCTGCCGGCGCGCCTTTGAGGCGGGCTTGCGCTACGCCTACCTGCAGTTCGACGGCATCGGCAACGACGCCAACAGCCACCGCCAGGTCGGCAACCTCTTCGACGTCAAGCTGCGGGCCATCGAGAATATGCACGAGGCCGGCATCGAGATCATCCTGGTCGTCACCATCGTCAACAACGTGAACAACGATCAAGTGGGTCCGATCGTCAACTTCGCCCGCAACAACCCCAAGAAGGTCGCCTTTGTGGCCTTCCAGCCGGTTTCCTTCACGGGCCGCGACGAGGAAATCACGCCGGAGCGCCGCCTGCGGCAGCGCTACACGCTTTCGCATTTGGCGGCCGACGTCAAGAAACAGACCGGCATCACCGAGCCGACGCGCGACTGGTTTCCGATTTCGCTGATGGGCGCGTTCGCGGACTTCGCGGACCTGGTGCATGGCCCCGAAGCACAGTGGGGTCAGGTGAGCTGCGGCTGCCATCCCAACTGCGGCGTGGGCACCGCGCTCATGATCAACAAGGAGACCAAGGAGTGGGCGCCCGTCCCGCAATTCCTGGATATACCGCAACTGGTTTCGGACATCCAGAAGATCACGGATTCGGCGCGCGGCAAGGTCTTTTCAAATTTCATGATGGGTCTCGCGCTGCTCAAGAACTACAAGCCTTTCAACGCGCCGAAGAGCCTGGCGCTGATCGACCTGCTCAAGAAATTCGACAAGTCGTTCGCGCTGACCGGTGAGAAGCGCGCCGAGAAGGTCTACGGCGTGTCGGCCCCCCATCGCACCTACGAGGACGCGCTCAAGCGGCGCTCCGATCCCTGGAACTTCCTCTTCATCGCCGGCATGTGGTTCCAGGACCTGTTTAACTACGACTTCCGGCGCACGGAAATGTGCATCATCCCTTACGCCACGCAGCTCGGCGAGATTTCCTTCTGCGCCTACAACACCGGCATCGGCTGGCGGAAGATCATCGAGAATATGTACAAGAACGCGACCGTCGCCGAGTGGTACCGCACGCACGGCAAGCACGAGATTTATGCCAAGGGCAAGGCGGTGCAACTCGATACCAAGCAGCACTCGCTCTACGTCAATCGCGACGATGCCGCGCGCGTGCGCTCGCTCAGCCACGATGTGCCGCTCACCGCTGCGGAAGAAGAAAAGGCGCGACGCAAGGCGGCTTGGGAAGCTCAGCAGGCTCGCAAGGTTTACGAAGAGCTCGTGCTGAAGAAGCCCAAGGCCGAACTCGTCCAAATCGGTGGAACGAAGCCGGTTGAAACTGAGGCGGAAAAGGTCACCGTCTAGTCCGATGAATTCGCCAAGAGATTCCAGGGTCGTCCCGAGATTCCGGGACGGCCTTATTATTTGGTCCCCATCGGCCTCCAAGGCAGGGTGGAATCGCAAGGGACGCGTCGGCAGTTCCCGCCAGTGTTATAATCAGCCTATGGTCATCAGCACGAAGTTTACGCACGCCGACCTTCTCGTCATGCCCAACGACGGCAAGCGGCGGGAGATTGTGGACGGAGAGCTGTTTGTGACACCCTCACCTCGTTATACCCACCAGCGAATCTCCGGACTGATTTATTCTGCCTTTGTCCGATATCTGGACCGCCACCCGATCGGGGAGATCGCTTATGCCCCTCTCGATGTCATCCTCAGTGACTACGATGTCCTCGAACCGGACCTGCTGTTTGTCCTGAACGAGCACCAGGAGGTCCTGCAGGATTGGGTTCGCGGGACTCCTGATTTGGTTGTGGAGATTCTCTCCCCCACGACGACTTCGATTGACCGCGGTCCCAAACTCAAAGCTTACGCCCGGTACGGTGTTGCGGAGTGCTGGATCGTCGATCCCGAGCAACGGTGCATCGAGGTGTACCAGCCATCGCACGAAGGCTATCGACTCGTCCGTACCTTCCGCCAGGAAGAAACGCTGACGTCTGCCTTGCTCCCCGGCCTTTCATTGACCGTGGCAAGTCTATTCCAGCGCTGAGGCCAGAGGCCAACCGCTCGAACCGAGCCCATCTCACTTAACAATCTGAGTGTGAACAGTTCTGGAGTTGCGAGACATCGGAGATGCAGGGACAATCGTCTGAAGACAAAGAATGTGACAGATTGTCCCTGCGACGAATCGTGACGGAATGCCCCTTGCTCTTCGGCAACGATTTCAGTAGCATCATCCGGGTCTCTCGCGCACGCTTTCCTGGGGCCCTCCTCTGAGGGGAAAGGAGGCGTATGTCCGACTCATTGCGAGTTCGCGCTGCACTGCGTCCCCCGATCCCCAAGATTTCCCCGTCACCCAACATCGAACGTCACAAGTTTGAGGATTACCTGGCCAGCCCTTACATGGAGAAGTTTCTGGGGCTGCTCACGCGGCGAAACGGCGACGGCCGGTGCTATCTGGAAGAGGTCTTCGAGACCTACGACCGGCCCGACCTGTCGCCCTGGCAGCGCGTGAAGTTTGCCTTGCCGCACCGCGCCATTGAAGTCTTCCGTGCCCGAGCCGGCGTCAATAAGGAAACGCTGAAGGCCAAGGTGTTGCATCATCGGCCCACGGCGCGCGCGCTGGTGAACACGGCGCGCAGCATTGCCAAGTTCGGCCTGACGATGCCGCAGCGGTTCTACGCGCCCCTCATTGTGGTCTGGAATTACACCCAGGCCTGCAACCTGACCTGCAAGCATTGCTACCAGGAAGCGGGGCACAAGCCGCTCGCCGACGAGCTCTCGACCGAGCAAAAGCTAAATCTCGTGGAGCAGTTGGCGGACGAATACGTCCCGTTCCTCGCCATCGCCGGCGGCGAACCCCTGGTTTCGAAGGACATTTGGAAGGTCCTCGAGCGCGCCAAGCAGCGGGGCGTGCACACCACGATCGCCACCAACGGCACGCTGCTGACCAAGGAGATCTGCCAGCGCCTGGCGGACTCCGGCGTGAAGTACGTGGAAGTGTCACTCGATTCCGTCCTGCCCGAAGAGCACGACGGTTTCCGCGGCCTGGCGGGCGCCTGGAAGCGCACCGTGGCCGGCATCCGCAACGTGGCGTTGACGCCGGGCCTGCGCGCCGGCATGGCGATGTGCGTCACGCGGCTCAATTACCATCACACCGAGGCCATGATCAACTTCGCCACGGATCTCGGTTGCACCACTTTTGTGCACTTCAATTTCATCCCCGTGGGCCGCGGCCGGGAATTGGCGACGATGGACATCACGCCGCGCGAGCGCGAATTGCTTCTCCAGCTCCTCAACCGGCACTTGCAGGCAGGGAAAATCTCCGTCATGTCCACGGCGCCGCAATTCGGGCGCGCCTGCATCCTCTACGGGCCGCTCGACGGGCTGATGGCCACCGCGCACGCCGGCAAGGGCAAAGGCCGGCAGGCCAAAGTTCTATCCCGGTACATCGGAGGCTGCGGGGCGGGACGCTGCTATTGCTGCGTCGAGCCGGACGGCAAGGTCACGCCGTGCGTTTACATGTCATCGGAAGTGATGGGCGACCTGAAGCGGCAGCCCCTGATGGAGATCTGGCAGGACCCGAGGTTCGATATCTATTCCCACCGCGAAGACCGCGGCGACCACTGCGCGGTGTGCGATTTCCGCGCCTATTGCGGCGGGTGCCGGGCGCGCTCGCTCAGCTATCTGGACGATGCCACGGCGGGCGACCCCGGCTGCGTGTACAACCAGCACGCCTGGGACGAAGTTCTGGCGAGCGTCCCGAAGCCCAACGAACTCGTCGTCCTCGGCCAGCACGACCGCGTGGACAGCTTCCTCGCCGGCGCGAGCGACGGCGTGCTGACCACCCAGAATGCGGACCGCCTGGTCCACGATGCCGTGAACGCCATCACCGACTCCATCGATCCTTCCCGCGCCGTGTAGCGCCCGCCTTCAGGCGGGCACCGTGCTGTAGGGGAGCGCTTCGCGCTCCCGCGGGAGCCCGGACGGCTCCCCTACCAGGATTGGCGGTAATTACCTCCGCCCACCAATTCTATCCAACCACGCTCCCGCAGAAACTGAAGTTGCTGGCGGATTTTGTCGCGCCCGTGGCGGTTTTCTGTAGCGGCGGTGTCTCACCGCCGAGGCCATCGATATCACGAACGCGACGATGAGGACATCGCCGCTACAGCAATGCGTGAAGCCGTGCCAGCGCCGCCTCCTGCGCATAGATGTCGGCCAGCGTGAATTCCCGCCGCCCGATGCCCCGCACGATGTTGAGGACATCGAGCGCCCATCCGCACGCCC
>JAIQGB010000239.1 GCA_020072905.1 Terriglobia bacterium
GTAGACGGTCGGGGTCATGATCTCGCGCACCGGCAGCCCGGCGTTTTCCACGTGCAGGTCATCCAGCTCGCTGCGGCTGGCTCGGCCCTCGAGATCCCGTCGCCGGAATTGGCTGCGGACGCCGCTCGAGCTGAAATCGGCGCCCTCTGCGGCGCCTTGTGCAATGTCGGTCACCGGCGCCCCGGTGATTTCATTCTCCGTCAAGAGTACGGCCACCTCTTGAACCGTCAGGTTGTCCCGCACCGCGATCACTGACCGGTTCATGACGTTCCCGGCAGTCAATTCCGGGCCCGAGGGGCGTGCGGGTCGGCGTTTCTTCTGCTTCTTCATCCGCTTCCTCCTTCCGGCCGTGAGCAGGAGCAACCGGCTCGGGGCAGGCGCGGGAGACCGTCCAAGCACAATCATACCACCAAGGATACGTCGTTCGAATTGCAGAGGTGACCCAGCCCGGGCAGGGGGCCATCGATGCTGCTGGTGAGCTGCAGCGTTCATCGCGCTTCGGCGGAACCCTCCGGACTCAGCAGATTTCCATGCCAGACAGGCTGAGGTGAGATTAGAATCGCGTCCGGAGATCTTTGCGGGAGGCGAACATGTCAAAGCATACCAACGGTCCCGGCCGGCGGAACTTCTTGAAACTGACGAGCGCGGTGGCGCTGGGCGGCCCTCTGGTGGCGGGCGAAACCGAAATGGGGGGTGGCGGCGCCGGCCCGCGGCCGCGTGGACTCTCGCCACTCAAGATCACCGATGTGCGCGTCATCGTCACCTGTCCGGGACGGAACTATGTGCTGGTCAAGATCCTCACCAGCGAGCCCGGCCTCTACGGCGTGGGCGATGCCACGCTGAACGGCCGCGAGCTCGCCGTCGCTACGGCGCTCGAAAAGCACATCGCGCCGCTGCTCATCGGGCGCGACCCGGAGCAGATCGAGGACATTTACCAATACCTCTATCGCGGCTCCTACTGGCGCAGCGGACCGGTGCAGATGACGGCGGTGGCAGGGGTGGATCTCGCGCTCTGGGACATCAAGGGCAAGCGCGCCGGGATGCCCGTCTATCAACTGCTCGGCGGGCGCACCCGTATCGGCGCGCTCGCCTACACGCACGCCAGCGGCAACGATTTCTCCGAGGTCGAAGATGCCGTGCACCGCGCGGTGGCCCGCGGCTTCAAGTGCGTGCGCGCGCAGGTGGCGATTCCGGGCATGGAAGGGACCTACGGAACCTCCGGCAAGCAAAGGTCCGAGGAGCATGCCGGCCGCGTCGCCCAACAAGCCGGCCTTCCCGAGACCGAGCTCTTCGAGCCCGGCCCCTACCTGCGAACTGTGCCCAAGCTCTTCGAGCATCTGCGCCTCAAGCTTGGCGACGAAGTCGAACTGCTCCACGACACCCACGAAAAGCTCGGCCCGATCGACGCCGCGCGCCTGGCGCACGAGCTCGAGCCCTATCACCTCTTTTTCCTCGAAGATCTGCTGCGCCCCGAGCACAAGGAGAGCTTTCGCCTCATCCGCCAGCACTCCACTACGCCGCTCGCCATGGGCGAGCTTTTCAACTCCCTCTGGGACTGCGTCCCGCTCATCACCGAGCAGTTGATTGACTACATCCGCTGCGATCTGGGGCACATCGGCGGCATCACGGCGGCGCGCAAGGTGGCGGCGCTCGCCGAGGCGTTTCAGGTCAAAAGCGCCTGGCACGGCCCCGCCGACATCGGCCCGCCCACCCACGCCGCAAACATTCATGTGGACATTTCCATTCCCAACTTCGGCGTGCAGGAAATGGTCTTCTTCCCCGACGTCACCCGCGAGGTCATTCCCGGCGGCCCGGTCTTCAAGGACGGTTACATGAACGTGGATGATGCGCCGGGGCTGGGCACCGACGTGAATGAGGAGGCGGCGAAGAAGTACGCCTACCAGCGCGCCTATCTGCCCACCGCGCGGCGCAAAGACGGCTCCGTACAAGATTGGTGACGGCGCGCCCAGCTTCGAGCCCACAAAACCGAAAATCAAAAGGAAAAGGCAAAAAGGCAAAAACGAAGAGCGAAATCAAAAGGCAAAGGGTAAAAGGAAAAGGGCAGAAATGGAAGAAAGGCGGAATCTCAATGAACGTTTGCTTGAATATGGGGCGCGGATCATCAAGCTCGTTGAATCCTTGCCAAAAACGCTGGTTGGCAGGCGAATCGGAGACCAGCTGCTTCGAAGTGGAACCTCGGCTGGAGCTAATTACGAGGAAGCTCAGGGCGCAGAATCGAGAGACGATTTCGCTCACAAGCTGCAGATTGCCTTGAAGGAATTGCGGGAATCGAACTACTGGCTGCGATTGCTCGTCAAGGCTGAAAAAGTCCCGCCGGAGCGAATGACTGGCCTCCTTGATGAATCCAACCAGTTGCGGGCCATGCTCTCAAAAGCGGTCGCTACCGCCAAGGGGAAGGCGAAGAGGGGTTGAGGGCGAGTTGTGGCGAATGAACCCTGTGAAAACGTCTTAAACTGTGCTCTTCGTCTTCCGTCTCTTACCTTCGCCCTTCGGCGTTCTTTTCAAGGCGAGAGAGTGCCATTTGAGAAGCGGCCTGAAACAGTGGCGAGGCTACTTGTCTTCTCGTCCTTCACTTTTGCCCTTTGCTTTTTGCCCTTTGCCTTTTGCCCTCGCTCTTCCAATCTTCAGGGGAGCAGGATGATATGTCTCTGTCGACGTTTTGTGCTTGCGATTTTCGCCCTTTGCTTTCTGCCCCTTGCCTTTTGCCTTCGTTCTTCCTTTGGGGTCGGGTGGGCACCAGCATCAGGAGACCGTGATGATGCGGCGCGAGCGGTGGTCCAGCTTCTCGCTGTCGGTCCAGGCGCGGGCGACAAGAACCGCGAGTGCTCGGCGACGGGCTTCCTCATCAACGCGGCGGGCTACATTCTGACCAACGCGCACGTGGTCGAGGAGGCGCGGCATTGCCTGGCGGGAAGCGCGGAGGGCAAGATCGTCGCGAAATTCGCGCGATCGGACTCGCAAGCGGAGGCAGTTTCCTGCGACCTCGTGGGGACCGACGAAGCACATGACTTGGCCGTGCTCAAACTCGAGCGGCCGCCCGCGGGTGAGGGGGGCGCCAAATTCGCTGCGCTTGACGCGCGCGATGTGGGCGAAGGAACGCAGGTTGCTGTCACCGGGCATTCGGCTTCCACCTGGCGGCCCACTACGGAGCGCGGCAGGGTGATCCGGCGTGCGGCTCTCGCCCTTGACGAATCCAGCGCCGAGGAAACCGAAGCCCTCATCCTCAATATTCCCCTCCAGCGCGGCGCGAGCGGCAGTCCGGTGTATCTTCCCAGCGGCGCCGTCATCGGAGTCGTCTCCCGCCAGAACCCTTCGCGCCCCGCAGAAACGGCGGCGGTGCCCACCCGCTATGGTGTGGAATTACTCAATCGGCTCGGAGTGCGCTGGCACAGGCTGGGGCCGTAGCGGCCGTCAGTTGAAGGGCGAAGGCACCGGAAAGCAACAGACTCCGGTCATAGACCGGCGTTACAGCAGTCGGCGGGCTAACCGGACACGTGGACGATGGCCTTGAGGACGCCGTCGCGATAACCCGCAACGAGTTCGAAGGCTGCTTGTGCTTCAGTAAGAGGGAAGTGGTGAGTGGCCAGCCGGTCAAGATTGACGGTGCCGCTTGCCATGAGGTCGATGGCGGGCACAATACAGCGGTTCTGCCGGCGGACGTTTTCGATGCGCAGCTCTTTGCGCCGCAGCAGGTCGATGCTGAAACTGACTCGTTCGGTTTCTGGAATGCCCACGATAAGGAGCGTCCCGCCGGGCTTGAGCAGTTCGAGCGCCTGGTCGAGCGTTTCCTGCTCGCCGGCACATTCAAAGACAAAGTCCAGCCCACCGGGGGCGCGTTCGGCGAGGGCGGCTACTACGTTGATCCGGAGCGGGTTGCCGGTCCAGCCCGCTCCTGCCTCGCGTGCGGCCACAAGGCGCTCCTCCACGAGGTCGGTCGCGTAGATCGTCACTTGAACAGCAGCGCGGCAAGCTTTGAGCACGCAAAGCCCGATGGGGCCGGAACCCAAGATGGCGATCTTCGCGCCCTCGTGCAGTCGCGCCATTCGCTGGGCATAGACGCCGATGGAGAACGGTTCGACCAGGGTGGCCTGGACCGCCGTCATCCCTTCCGGCACAGGGAAGCAACATTCCGCGGGCAAAACCAACCGCTCAGCCAGCGCTCCCGGCAACTGCCCGGGGCAGCCCAGAAACCGCTGTTGGCGGCAGGTATGGGGTCGTCCGGCGAGGCACTGATCGCACTCGCCGCAGGCCACCAGGGGGTCGACGGCAACCCGTTGTCCCGATTGAAGATGCTGAACTTCGGGGCCAACCTCCAGGATGGTCCCGGCGCATTCGTGCCCGACCACCCAAGGGAACCTGACGACCTGCGCCCCGATGCCTCCGGCACGGAAGTAATGGAGGTCGGAGCCGCAAACCCCCACGGTTTCAATACGAAGCAGGACGTCATGAGGGTTTTCGAGCCGGCGCTCGGGCGTCTCCCGGACTTCGAGTCGCCTCAGGGCGGTCAGGAACGCAGCCTTCATGGAAACTCCTCCGCGACAGTCTAGGCGATTCGGCGGCCGCAGTCACGGGCGATT
The DNA here is from genome assembly GCA_020072905.1 of Terriglobia bacterium. GTDB lineage: Bacteria > Acidobacteriota > Terriglobia > UBA7540 > UBA7540 > JAIQGB01. The sequence goes on from JAIQGB010000239.1 coordinate 4,599, forward strand.
TGAACTCGGGGTGCGGCCCGGCCGGGCGGCGGCGCGGCGGATAGCTGATTCCCGAGAGGTCAAAATATCCTGAACAATACAGTAGTCAAGTTGCTTAGAATGTGGTAAGATTAGTGTGCAGTTTGGAGTTGTAATTCCGACGAGCTTCGCAATAGCCTCAGTAGCGTCTTCGGAAGCCGCTGTGTGCCATTGTGACCAGCGGTCTTACAGCGGATCGTCGGGTCACCCCCGCCGTTGCCGTTCCCCAAAATTGCGAAATCAACTGAGAGGGATGTTTTCAGAAATGAAGGAACAAGGTACCGTGAAGTGGTTCAACGCCGCCAAGGGTTACGGGTTCATCCAGCGCGAAAGCGGGGAGGACGTTTTCGTCCATTACTCGGCGATTCTTGGCGATGGCTACCGGACACTGGAGGAGGGCGCTCGTGTGACTTTTGAGGTCCGCAAGGGCCCCAAAGGTCTGCAGGCCGACGCCGTCGAACGGGTCTAGGTTGCAAGGAGCGGTCCGGACGGACAGCTCCCAAGCGGAGGGATAGATGGCTACAAGGCTTTTCGTCGGGAATCTGCCCCACAGCACTACCGACAGCGGACTCTCGGAATTCGTTTCAGCGGCCGGCTTTCAAGTTGCCTCGGCGGTGGTTATTCGGGACAAGGTCACTGGCCAGTCGCGGGGGTTCGGTTTCGTCGAGTTGGCGGAGGGTGAGGACGCCGAGCGAGCGATCGCCGGTTTGAACGGGCAGTCGCTGGAAGGACGGCGGTTGACCGTCAATGAGGCTCGCCCGCAGCGATCCGACGATTCCCGCTCCCAAGGGGGCGGCGGAGGTCAGCACCGCGACCGCTCCGACCGCAAGCGACGCTTCTAGAGTAAGGGGACAACCATGAACTTCAAGCCTGGGCAGTACGTTCGCCATGTGAAGTATGGGTGTGGGACGATCGTAGCGCGCGATGCCGACCGCACGACGGTTGACTTTGACAGCGCTGGCCTGAAGCTTTTTGTCACTTCGCTGGCGGCCTTCGAGGCTGCCGAAGGCGTTGCGCCCAAGAAGGCTCGGCCGGCTCGCCGCCGCGCAAAGGCTCTCACACAGAACATCGCTACTCCGTAAGGGCATTCTGGTCCAAGGTCGACTCCCCGATTCTGGAACTCCGAGGTGCCTCAGTCTCGGAATCCGGAGTGGGGGACTGCTGCGCACCTGACGTTCCTGCCAGCCTTGGAGACAGTGGGACTCGGGGACGTGGGGATGCCCTCTGCAAGCAATTCGTTGCTTTTCGCTTAGGATTCCTGGTGCAGATTCGCTGGGGGCTTCATGCCGATTCTTCTCCTCGGATTCTCCGTTCTGACCGGCACGCAGGTCTGGAACCCTCGAGCCCGATACGGCAAAGTCCTCTGGGGCGCAGTCCCCTTCCTCACCGTGCACATCGCCTGTCTGGCGGCGCTCTGGGTGCCCTTTCGGTGGTCCTATGTGGCGCTGGCGTTGGCGCTCTATTACGCCCGGATGTTTTTTGTCACCGCGGGTTACCACCGGTACTTCTCCCACCGTTCGTTCAAGACCAGCCGCGCGTTCCAGTTCGTTCTAGCTTTTCTGGCCATGACCTCCGTGCAAAAGGGAGTCCTCTGGTGGGCCGCGCACCATCGCCGGCATCACCGCTACTCCGACACTGAAGAGGACCCGCATTCCCCCACGCTGCGCGGTTTCTGGTGGTCGCACGTCGGCTGGATTCTCAGCCAGACCTATGATGCCACCGAGCTGGATCTTGTCCGCGATTACAGCCGATTCCCGGAATTGCGCTGGCTCAATCGCTTCTACCTTGTACCGCCCGTAGCTCTCGCTCTGGCGCTCTTCCTCATCGGAGGCTGGGGAATCCTGGTCTGGGGCTTCTTCGTCAGCACGGTGATCCTCTGGCACGGGACTTTCGCCATCAATTCCCTCGCCCACGTCTTCGGTCGACGCCGCTATCCCACCACCGATACCAGCCGCAACAGCCTCCTGCTGGCACTCCTTACCTTGGGTGAAGGCTGGCACAACAATCATCACTACTACATGGCCTCGGTCAGGCAAGGGTTCTTCTGGTGGGAAGTGGACGTGACCTTCTACCTGCTCCGCATGCTTTCCTGGCTGGGGCTCGTCTGGGAGCTGCGCCTCCCACCCCGGGCCGTCCTGGACATGGGCCGGACGCGGGTTAAGCTTGATGGTCAGGCCGAACAAACGCTACGGCCCGCTGCTGCGGCCCCTTCGGATCCCCACCGCGTGCTGCTCGAGACTTATGTTGTCAACGAGCGGATGAACCAAGTACTCCTCGCCCACGTCGACCCCTGCCTCTGGCGGGCCAAACCGCCTGGAGGGAAGGGACGCACCGTCGCGGCGGTCTTCGCTCACATCCACAACATTCGGCGCAAATGGGTCCGGCTCTCCGCTCCGCATTTGAAACTGCCCGCCGAGCTCGACCGCACGCAGTGCACGCCCAAGGAGGCGAGGGCCGCACTGGCGGAAAGCGCTCGATGCTGCACGGAGATGCTTGCCGGCGCCTTCATTCCCCCGCGCGCGAAGACGTTTCTGCGCGACGGTTGGGCGAGGCCCTGGCCGGTCGGCGCCGCCATGGTTGCCTACATGATCTCGCATGACGCCCACCATCGCGGCCAGGTTTGCATGCTGGCGCACCAGCTCGGATTTCCGCTCCCTGCGAAGGTGGGCGGAGGGATCTGGAACTGGGAAAGGCTTTGGAAGGAATGCGGATTTGCGCATCCCCGCTGAGGGCAGCGAGTTCACCGAATCTCGATCTCCGAAGCCCTCGCCCAGAGTCTCGAGGAGGTGTTCAATGCCCAAGCCTTCGTCTGCTGGTGTGAAAGTCATTGCCACCGTCTGGTTCGCAACCGTCCTCTGCGCGGGAATGAGCTATGGCCAAGGCATTTCGGGCATTGTTTACGACCCGACGGGAGGGATTGTTTCAGGTGCGCGTGTCATGGTCATGCAAGATTACGTCAAGATGCGGGAGATGAAATCCTCCCCGTCAGGGGCATTCTCCTTTGCTGACCTCAAGCCGGGCATGTACCAGCTCCAGATCAAACAGCCGTTGTTCTCCCTTTTCCAGGCCACAATCGTCTTGGAGGGAGACGAGCAGGCGCGTGTCTATGCAGTGCTGTCGCCTGCCCGGGTGATGGAGCAAGTCGAAATCGACGCGACGCTGCCCAACGGAACCCCGAAGGCTGCGTTGCCGGAACCTGAAATCCGTGTGGGAGGGAAGGTCGAGCCCCCCGAACCCCTGGCGCCACCGAGGCCGGCGTATCCCCCCGGCGCAGTCTCCAAAGGGATCGAAGGCCCCGTCGTCTTGTTCGCCACCATCAAGACCGACGGCAGCGTGGGCGACGTTGTGGTCATGAGATCCCCTGACTCGGAGCTACAAGCAGAGGCGGTCAGTGCGCTCAAGAAGTGTCGATACCGGCCCGCGAAGCTGAATGGTCAGGCGATGGAAAACCAGATGACGATCGTGTTCAACTTCCGGTTGAGGTAAGACGGGTTTGCCAGCGGGTTGAAGGAGGCGTTCCTGAGGCGCTCTGTTCACCACGTAACCTGTGCATCCCCCACACGCTGACGGAAGACAATGCTGCGAACCTGCGCCCGGACCGTTGCCACACGAGGTTCACTCGTTAGGAGAAGAGAGCAGGGCGGGCACTTGCACAATCATGGGCACTGCCCGGGGTCCCGCCATGCGCTATCGCCAGAGTTCTTTCTTTGGGCATTTGGCCCGATCGCGTGAACTCTTGAAGAGCCCGTGACACGGAGAAGAGAATTCCAGGATGCCTTGAAAAGCCAGCCAGCGGATTCGATTCCTGCTAAACTAGTTGAAGCTTCAAGCGTGGGTCTTTAGGGCCTGTAGCTCAGAAGGATAGAGCAACGGTTTCCTAAACCGTGGGTCGGGAGTTCGAATCTCCCCAGGCCTACCATCCGGATTGTTCCTGCCAAGGGTTTGCGGCAATTACCGAATTCAGATCAGTTGCCAT
>JAIQGB010000240.1 GCA_020072905.1 Terriglobia bacterium
CCATGAAGGACGCCATCAACATAGCGAGTTGGTGATAGACGTAGCGGTAGATGGCCTGAAATCCGAGCAGCAACAGGACTTCGAGGCCGATGAGCGTAAAACCCATCGCCCCCACGCAGAACCCCGCGGCGATTCTCCTCCGCGTTGTGGCCGCTGCAACCTCTTCACGTCGGCGGTCAAAGACCGCCGCTACAGTAAGTAGAATTCCGCTCAGCACCGCAAAGCCCGCAGCCACTCCTGCCAAGATCTTCCAGAAGTCAATTGCGGCGAGAGCCGTGAACCACTGTGCAGCGGCGCGATTAAAGCGCGCGCTCCACAGTGTCACATCGAAATAGTAGGCTACCGGCGCAAAGTCGCGGTTTACGGGCGTCTCCGGCTGCGGGGCGATTTGTAGCTGGAGGTCGGCCACTCGGTCCGCGGACATGCGGAAGGGGATGTAATACTCCCGCAAATAGCTGGTCCGGAGCTTGCGCGCCCGGAGCCGCTCGAGAAGCGCCTCCGGGCCTGCAGCGAGAGCTCCGCGCGAAGTCGCAGCGAAGAAGTGCACCGTCTCGCCGGGTATCGCCGAGACTTCAGGGAAGGCCTGATGCAACGTCTTGTTCAGGCAACGCAGGAAGTCCGCCAACTCGGGGCTGATGTAATTCTCCGCTCCCGTCACCTGGAATGAGAAGACACCGCGAGGGGCGAGCCGGGATGCGGCCTCGCGGAAGAACTCCACGGTATAGAAGCGGTTGAGTTGCGCGGTCTGCGGGTCGGGAAGATTGACGATGATGACATCGAAGCTGGCATTCGTCGTTTTCAGGAAGAGCCGTCCATCGGCGTGGTGGATATGCACTCGCGGGTCGGTGCGGGCAGGCGTCCACTCGGCGGCGAAGTATTGATCCGCCAAGTCGAGGATGGTCGGGTCAAGTTCAACGTAGTCGAGGCGCTCGAGGCTGGGGTGTTCGAGGGCCTGTCGAATGCTGCCGTTGATCCCTCCGCCGATGAGCAGCAGTCGCCGGGGCGACGGATGCTGAAGCAGCGCGTAGTGAACAGCCTCCTCGGCGGCCGCTGGGTCGGGCACGGTCGAAACCACCAAGCCGTTTTCGTAGATGCTCCGGCTGCCCTCCGTCTCCACCACGGCAAGGTTGCCGTACTGCGAGTTGCGCACCGCAGCCAGCCGGAAACCTTTCCAGAGCTCCGCCAGGGACGCCGTTTCCAGCCAACGGCTGCCGGAGGGCAGAACCAGAAACACGAACGCAGCGAGCAGTCCCATCATTATTGCCCGGCGCCAAGGCCGCGCACGAACCGTCAGGGTGGTGGCTGCCAGAAGGTTTGCCAGCGCCACGAGGAAGGCGATCTGGAAGCTGCCGAGGTGTTGAATGAGCGCCAGCCCGGCGACTAACCCGCCGGCACCGGAGCCGGCGGCTTCCAGCAGGTAAACGGCGCCCGTCGCAGCGGCGACCGTCACCCCCACCGTGTCGCCATAGAGCCTGCTCCCCGCCGCAAACAGGCAACCCGAGATGAGGCAGAAAACGCTCAGTGTCACGAGCGAGGTCAGGAACATCGGCCAAGGTCCGAGCAACTCTCCCGGCGTGGTCTCGAACGCGGCCCTGCTGGCTCGGACGGCAAAGATGGTGAGCGGGAATGTCACCGCGGCGGAGGCCTGCAATCCCGCCATGAGGTTCCGGGCGTCGCGTGCCTTGGTGGCGATGCGGCCCAGAAGGCTGCTTCCCACCGCCGTCCACAAAAGCCAAGTGGCCAGCGTCAGCCCGAGCGAGATCTCGTTGCCGTAGAAAACCACGATGAGTTCGCGCATCAGCACGACCTGCGCGACCACGGCGGTGACGCCGATGAGGGACAAAATGACCGCGATCAGAGGTGGTGCCCCGAGAAACCGAAAGCGCGGCATTTGGCGTTCCTTTTGCTCAGCCATGGAAATACAATCGGTGGCACGATGGGTGCCAGAGCTTGGGTTGGCCCAAGCCACCGGGAGTCTTGAGCATGACCGCAGATCCCGCCAATCGCCGCGAGTTGCTACTGAAGCTCCTGCGGCTCGGAGGGCTGAGCGCTGCGACAGCGGGCGCGGCTGTCTGGTTCAAAGGCCGCAGCCGTCGGCCGGAAGAGACGCTCGCTGCAACGCTGAAGCACAACTTCGCGGTCCCGCCCGACCCGAGCCACCCCGAAATGGCGGTCGTCCAGGGCGAAGACCCCCGACAATTGGTCCGGAGAGCGATCGAGGAGCTGGGAGGTATCCGGCGCTTCGTGGCAAGGGGCGACGTGGTGGTCGTCAAACCCAACATCGCCTGGGATCGTACGCCCGAGCAGGCCGCCAACACAAACCCGCTGGTAGTCGCGGAGCTGGTGCGGCTCTGCAAGGAAGCGGGCGCGAAGAAAGTCGTCGTCACCGACGTGAGTTGCAATGAGCCGCGGCGCTGCTTCCAGCGCAGCGGCATCGCCGCCGCGGCCCGTGCGGAAGGTGCGGAAGTCATCTTGCCTGAAGAGCGAAAGTTCAAGGAAGTGGATCTGCGGGGCGATGTGCTGAGTGCGTGGCAGGTTTTCGAGCCCTTTCTCGCCGCCGACAAGATGATCAACGTCCCCATCGCCAAGCATCACAGCCTGACCGGAGTAACGCTGGGCATGAAGAACTGGTATGGAATCCTGGGCGGGCCGCGCCACCGACTCCATCAACGCATTGAGGAAAGTCTCGTCGATCTGGCTGACTTCATGCGGCCCACTCTGACCCTCATGGACGCCTACCGCGTTCTGATTCGTAACGGCCCGACCGGCGGCAACATCGCCGATACCGCACTCAAGAAGACCGTGATTGCTTCCACCGATCCCGTGGCCGTCGACGCCTACACGGCCAAGGCTTTCTGGGACCTGGATGAGACCCGGCTGCGTTACCTGCGGCTCGCACAGGACCGCGGCCTGGGAAAATTGAAGTTTGAAGACCTTCGAACCAGCGTCGTCACGGCTTAGCGCCCACCGCCGCCCCCACCCGCGATTGTTGCTTAGCTCTTATTCCACCACCTTCGTAAGGCATGGCCAACTGCCCCAATATCCTACAGGCAAAACTGAGTTGGGTCATAAACCGCAGCCTTCCAAAGCCACCACCTCTCCGTTCCCTGCCCTTCAATCCGATAACCTTAAGAAACTCAATTGGTTCGCAGGAATCCGGGCAGTTTGTCTCACCTCGAGCGCTTGGCGACTTAGCTGCAAGCCTTCAACGCAGTTAGACGGTGCGCCATGAGCCAGCAGAGCCTACCGAAGCTTCGGCGAGCCTCGCAAATCCTCTTTCTGGGGCTGTTCCTCCTTCACCTGTTCAAGACTGAGTTCCGCGGATCGTTGCGCGCCGTGCAGGGCGAAATACGTCTCGATATGCCTTACCCGGCGATTTTCCTGCAATCCGATCCGCTGGTCGCGATCCTGAACGTGCTCTCCAGCCACGCTCTCTATCGCGGACTTCTTTGGAGTCTCACGATTCTGATCCCGACCCTTTTCCTGGGACGCGTCTTCTGTGGCTGGATCTGTCCGCTGGGGACACTCAATCACTTCTTCAGCAGTTGGAAGTCCGAGCGCAAGCGCGGCCTGGTCCGCATCGAATCGAACCGGTACAAGCGCTGGCAAACGCTCAAGTACTACATCCTCATTGGGGGACTGCTGGCCGCCCTGTTCGGCAGCGGAATTCTGGGTGTGATGGACCCCATCTCGTTCCTGGTCCGCTCGCTGGCGCTTTCAATCCTGCCCGGATTGAACCTGGGCTTGAATGCCTTCTTCGACCTTCTCTATCGCAGCGATATTGGTGCGCTGCGACTGCTTGCCGACGGGCTGCAACTGCTGTTCAGCCAATTCCTGCTCAGCTTCAAACAGCCTTACTTCCGGCAAGGCGTGTTCATCGGTTTGCTCTTTCTCTTCATCATCGCGCTCAACCTCCGGATCACGCGCTTCTGGTGCCGCGCCTTGTGCCCGCTAGGAGCGTTGCTGGGGCTGCTTTCGCGCTGGTCGATTTTGGGGCTGGAAAAGCACCCCAGCCATTGCGAGGACTGCAATCGCTGTCTGCTCGACTGTCAGGGCGGCGACGACCCCATTCCGGGCGCCAAGTGGCGCAAGGCGGAATGCCATCTCTGTTTTAACTGTGTTGGCGACTGTCCCGAGAGTGGCATCAAGTTCAAGTTCCTTCCTGCTACCCCGACGACGGTCGAAGGCCCGAGCCTCCAACGCCGCAAGGCGCTCGCCAGCTTTGCCGCAGGCGCAGCCGTGCTGCCACTTCTGCGCAGCACGCCGGGTTTGGCAGTCGAGCGGCACGAACGCTTGATCCGTCCGCCGGGCGCGCTCGACGAGAAGCATTTCCTCGATCGCTGCATCCGCTGCGGCGAGTGCATGAAGGTCTGCCCTAACAATGCCCTGCATCCCACGCTCGCCGAGGCGGGATTGGAAGGGCTCTGGACGCCCGTCCTTGTCCCCCGCATCGGCTATTGCGAACCGAGTTGCGTGTTGTGCAGCCAGGTCTGCCCGACGGGAGCCATCTGGGAAATCACCGCCGTGGAAAAAGGCTGGGCTACCGGAGCGAGCGACACGAGCTCGAAATCCATTCGCGTGGGGACGGCATTCTACGACCGTGGGCGCTGCCTGCCCTGGGCGATGGCCACTGAATGCATCGTCTGCGAGGAATGGTGCCCGACCTCGCCCAAGGCGATCTACCTCCGGCCGGCCGAGGTCTTCGACGCCGCGGGCAACCCCAAACAGGTCCGGCAGCCCTACGTTGACCCCGAGCGTTGTGTGGGCTGCGGCGCCTGCGAATTCGCCTGCCCGGTGCAGGACCGTCCTGCGGTATACGTTACGAGCGTCGGCGAGAGCCGGTCGAAAACCAATCAAATCCTGCTGCGAAGACCGAGGGGGGCAGCGTCATGAAAGAGCCGGGATTGGGGATTGGGGGCTGGGGGTTCGGGCTCGTGTTGGTGATTCTCGCGCTTATTCACCTTCCCGCGTGCAGCCCCAAACCTGCCTCCAAAGCGCCCAGCCTGTTTCCCGCGACGAATGAAGTCGCGGGATGGGCGAAAACCGGCGAGACACGGACGTTCCAGGCTGAGAATCTGTGGGAGTACATCGACGGCGACGCGGACCGATACACCCAGGCCGGCGTCGAGACGACTCTCACCACCGACTATCGATTCCAGAACAAGATCGACGCGGTGACGGACATCCACATCATGAAGGGCCCGGAAGGCCCGAAGAAACTGCTGGCATCCGAATGGTCGGCCGAGGCCCAGCGCAGCCCGGTCGGCGAGGATGGCCGGCTGTTCCCAACCAGTCTCGTATTCGTCAAAGGGCGCTACCTGGTCCGCCTGGTTGCCTACGAACAAGCTCCGGAGATGAGCCAGGCACTCGTGGAACTGGGAAGGGCCATCGAAAGCAGGCTGGCGCGGTAGGCCGGGTACCGACAAACTGAACGTGGAGCCCTCGTGTTCAGCAGCGCCCGCGAAGGCCCCGTGAATCCAGGTTTTCTGAGGCAATCACGAAGGACGAGCAAGGATGCCCCGAGAGCACGGAGGTTGCCATGTCAATTCAGCATCGTGTCGGCCGACGAGAGTTTCTGGTTGCGTCCGCCGGCGCGGTAGCCGCACAGTTTGGCCCGGCATGCGGTCGCGCTTCAGTGCAGGAAATTCAGGAAGCCGCCTCCAAGGTTGGCCCGCTGCCGCGCCGCAGGCTGGGTGGGACAGGCAGAGAAATCACCGTGCTGGTCGGCTCCGCCACCTGGGCCTCGGACGCGGTGGAAGCCGGCATCCGCTGTGGCATCAACTTCTGGCACAAGGCGGACGAGTGGGACCGCGGCAACGTCCCCGCCTCGATTCTCAAAGACCGCGAGGCGCATTACTGCCAGGTTTGCGTGGACCGTGTCCGCGGAAACCACGAGACGGGAGTGCTCGATGAGGATGCGCACTACCAGCTCGTGAAGCGAGCGCTCCAGCAGACCGGACTCCGCTATTTCGACGACATGCAGCAACACTTCGGCTATCACAGTGTCGCGGAGCTGAAGTCCAACCCGGCGTTCGTGCGCGCCTTTGAGCGGCTGAAGAAGGAGGGGCGGGTCCGCCACCTTTGCCTCTCCCAGCACAACTATCAAGGCAATCGCCGGGTGCCGGGAGGCCAGAGTGCTGTGGAGATTCTCACTGCCGTGGCCGAAGACGGCGTCTACGAGCACGCGCAGTTCTTCTATTCCTACGGCGAGAGCGAAGCCGTGAATCAGTTCCTGGCGCTGGCCAGAAGAGAGGGTTTCGGCACCATTGCCATGAAAACCACCCGCGGCGCAGGCCGGATGAGGGAGGACCCGCAATTCATGAAGAGCCTCCCCGAAGGCACCACTCCCCACCATGCGCTGGCACGATGGCTGACCACACGGACCGCGCTCGATGCGGCGGTGATCCAGATCAACAGCCTCGAGCAATTCGTCGACACGTACTCTGGCGCCGGCCGGGCGACCCGCGCCGCCGATGATCGGGCGATTGAGTTCATGACGGCCTATGCGGATCGCGAGGTCTGCCGGCTGTGCAACGATTGCATGCTCCACTGTGAGCAGGGTGTGCCCATCGCCGACATCCTGCGCTACGAAAGGTACGCGCGCGATTACGGCGAAGGTCCTCGCGCCCGCGCCCTCTATGCCCGGCTGGACAAGCAGGCCGGCGCCTGCATCGCCTGGGGCGGGGCCCTCGACCTGGCGCCCGCGGACGACATCCTGATCACGGTCGAGCGGCCGATGGAGCTCGACACCGAGGCCCAGATGGTCGCCTCCATCCTCGCCAAGAAGAAGACCG
>JAIQGB010000241.1 GCA_020072905.1 Terriglobia bacterium
GCATGGCCGAAATTGATGCGGTGACGGAATTCAAAGAAGGGCTGGCGCTGCTGCGCAACAATTACGCCCGCAAGGCGATGCCTTACTTCACGCGCGCCCTGGAAGTGGAAAAGGCCAATCCCTTCTATCTCTCCTACCTGGGCGTGGCGATGGCGGCGGCGGAGCGCAAATGGGATGAGGCTGAGGAGCTTTGCACGCAAGCCTTGAAGAAGCGGCGCACCCAGCCGGAGCTCTACCTGAATCTGGCGGATGTCTATCGCTTGGCGGGGAGGCGGCAGGAGCAGATCGAGACGCTCTTCGACGGGCTGCTAATGACCAAACGTGATCCGCGGATTGCTGAGACCTTGAGGCGCTATGGATTCCGCCGGCCGCCGGTGATTCCTTTTCTCGACCGCAATTCCCTCTTGAACCGCGAACTGGGCAAGCTGCGATACCGCGTCCTGAAATCCCTCGGACGGTAGTTGCCGCAGCAGGTAGCGCAGAGTTTGTGCATTTCAAACTCTGCGGCTCTTGGTTTGGGAACCGGGGAAAAGCCGCAGAGTTTCTGCGAAGCGAAACTCTGCGCTACCACTACCTGTTGCCGGATGGCCAGGTCCGACCTGGTGTGCAAGTTCGCGGGTAGCGCGCACATCGCGGCAGGCGCGATGGAGGTGCCCCGCGCGGATGCGCAGGCGCTGGGCGGCGCGAGGCGGGCGGGGAATGACCGCAGGGTTGGGGTGCAAGCCCCCAACCCCGCCGTCATCAAGCTTAACGACCTTGGGTTCTCGAGGTGGTGCTAACGTTGCCCCCGGCGCTGGACGTGGTGTTGGTGCTACTTGCGCTGGCGGCTTTCGGAAATCCCGGACGCTGCCCTTGCGGCGTCGTCAGGAGCTGAATGATGTACTGCTGATTTTTCTCAAGTTGCAGCATCTTCTGCCCCATAGCCTCCACGACGGCCTTCATGGCGTTGATGTCGCCACCCGACCCCAGCAGTTGGTAATAGATATTCGCGGTGCGCTTGTAGGTCCCGGTGACTTCCGAAGAGGTAACGTCCTGACTGATATAATCCATCACCTGATAAACGGCATCGAGGACTTGATGGACGCCCTCCACAACGGCGCAGGCCGCGGAGGCGTTGCCTCCGAAACCGACAGCGACGGCGGTTTGATCGCAGAAGTGGGTGGCGATGGCGGAGGCCTTCTCGGCGGCCAGATTGGCGGTGAAAGCGGCGAAGGCTACCTTCGAGGACGGCCACATGGAAGCCGGGAAGAAGTACTCCGCGTTTTCGAGTTCAGCGTACACGGGAGGAGGTGGAGGAGGAACATTGCCGGCGAGAACCTCGTTGAGCTCATTGACGTCGGCCCCGACCTCGTCGAGATCCTCGACCATGTCTTTGCCCCGTTCTTCATCGAATTCCGGCTCAGTGCTGGCAAGGCTGGTGGGTCCCGGCTGGTCCGGCAGGCACACTTGAACCTGCGAGTCACAACCCTGGTCTTTCCTCTTGCCCCTCTTCCTCACTAACTCCTGAAAATCCGTATTCAGACTTCGGTCCTTGGCATTCTTAGCTCGGGCTTGGGCTTGCCGGACCCGGTCGACTTTTCCCTTGAACTTCTGTCCGGCGTCTGTACCTTGGCAGCTCAGGTCGCAGAGGTTTTCGAAGTTGGCTCCCAAAGTGTCTGTCTTGCCCAGGAGCTCCGTGAGTTTGTCCTTAATGGCTTGCCCGTCGCCCCGGGCCGGCCGGTCGGCAAACGCCGGGGTCAGACAAAACAAAAGAGTTATCAGGCAGTATGGAATCACACAACGACGATCGAGAAAGACTCTGGTCTTCATGTTGTCCTCCCCGGGGCTGGATTCGAACGTAGAACCGATTTAAGTGAGCGCGGAGCCCGTGCGCAGGGGGATGTCGTGCTCGGACTAAGTGACCACCGTCAGCGGGCGAGTTCCGGCTCGGAAGGGATCAGCGGCGCGCAACAATCCCTCCCGGGTAGGTTGCGGCCCGTATCGATTCGTCCGAATTCAGCTCCGTTATCCGTATGATGTCACGCATACACCATTTAGGGAGTAAAGGCAAGCCATATTTCGTTTATAATTTCTTGCCCGCGGACATAATGTCCTTGTGCTTGTTTCCTCAGGGGTGTCGGCGAGAGAGACGGTCGCGCAGGATTGGTGTTTCAATCCTGCCCCAAACCGTCTGGTACAAGCGCCCGTAGCGCCGTTCCAAATTATTAGGCCAATCTCCGATAGCCGGAAGCACCCGAAGGAGGCTGGCGCACGAGCCGGGATGCATTGCCCCAAACAGTTGGAACGACACTAAGCCGAGCAACGATGGGCGAGAGGCAGGGCATCCAACCCGGGTGAGGACATCATCGACCAATCCGAGGGACATTGGGTCCAACATTCCGCAGCCGCCAAGCTCACATCCTATCTGATTCTGCGAGTGTTCGGCGCTGCGATGTGGCGCCGCGTGCGCAGAGTCCTGTATCGGCATGGGGCGCGCGTCTACGGGCCGTGGTAGGATGGTGTCTCCAGACATTCCATCCCCAAGGAGATGACGTATGAAGCATGCAATGCTGGCAGGAGCCTTTCTGGTCGCGAGTGCGACGCTCGTGGCGGCCGACAAGGGCCCCAAGACGGCAAGGGCCGAGTTGAAAGACGCGCAGGGTAAAGTTGTGGCCACGGCGAAGCTGAAGCAGGTGAAGAGCGGCGTGAAGATTTCGCTGGCGGCGAACGGACTGCCCGCGGGCGCACACGCTTTCCACATCCACGCGGTGGGCACGTGCGAGCCGCCGGATTTCAAAACGGCGGGCGGGCACTTCAATCCCGAGCACAAACAGCACGGGATGAACAATCCGGAGGGCCCGCACGCGGGCGATATGCCTAACTTCACCGTGGGCGCGAACGGCAAGGGCAAAACGAGCTACGTCGACACGCGCGTGAGGCTGGGTGAAGGTGACAATTCGCTCTTCCACGAAGGCGGGACAGCGCTGGTCATCCACGAAAAAGCCGATGACAACATGAGCGACCCGGCCGGTAACGCCGGCAATCGCATCGCCTGTGGCGTGATCGAGAAAAGCCAGTAACGAGGGGCTTCACTCTCGAAGCGGTGCTCGAGAAAGTCCCACGACCGCCATGCCCATTGGATGTCAGAGAGGGGATAAGAGCCGGCGAAGGAGGGACCACATTCTCATAGCTCGGTGTGGAGTGATTCATCCTTCGATGCTGAATCCCAAATCCAGGATCCTCGTTACTATTTAGATCACCGGCGGCCCTTCGCCGATCTCCAGATTGATCTGCCCGATGCCGCCTTCCACCTCGACTTGCAAGGTCACGGGAGATTTCCCGTAGGCATCGTTGGTGTAGATATCGCCGTCCTTCTTCAGCTCTCCGGCTCGGATTTCGCCGATGCCGCCCCGCGCCCGCACGCGCACGCCCACGTCGCGAGGAAGCTTCACGGTGGCCTGGCCGACCCCGCCGTGGATTCTGGCCTGGAGATCGTTTTTCCAGTCGCCGGCGAGGTCAACGATCGTTTCGCCCACGCCCATCTTGACGTCGAGTTGGCTGAGCGCGAGCGTGCCCAAGTCGAGCGTTGACTTTCCCGCGCCCAGCTCCACGCTCAGCTCCAGCGGTACATGGTTGTTGAAGTGCAAGTCCCATTGGTTTTTGCTGTTTCTCATCGGTCCGGAGGCTTCCGGCTGGCGAACAGTGAGCAGGCCGCGCGAGCCGCTCACGCTGTAGTCCACCTCGGGCTTCCAACGCGCGACGTTGTAAGAGAACTGACCTTCGAACAGGTCGCGCGCCCCGCCGCCCAGCGTCATCTCGCCGGCGCCCATCTTGATTTCAGCGCGGACCGTCTTGGCATCGCCGAGCTGCACCGAACGCGTTTCGGTCTGCAACGGGCCTGACGCCCAGTTGCCGTCAATGGTGCAGCTTGCCGCGGCGGCTGAGGCTGCTAACACCGCCCACAACATGAGCTTCGTTGATGGCACGTTCATGGCATCCCCCCTGTTGAGCGCCGAAGGCAGGTGTGCTGCGTTGGGTCGTGTCCTTTGCCGAAATCAGGCCGGCGTTGAGACACACTTCTCCTTTGCGGTCTTCTAAGGATAGTACGTAGTTCCGGGCCTGCAATGTTCCAAAAACGATGGCAGAGGGAGCCTGTTTTCGTGCCCAGCCCCGTCCTCGGCGGCTGTCCTGCAGGAGGAGACTGACGAGGGTGAAAGGCGGGTCTGGCTGGCCGCCCTTCCGGCGCTGCAAGGGGTGCGAGCAGAGGGATGGCGCATGGTGGCTATCGCCTTCATAATAAAGGTGATAGTCCTCATGCCAGCCTCGCCTCCGGATCTTTGGCAGGGGATTTCGGGCTTTTTCTCCCGGGCTCGCTAATCTCCGCACCACTGGGCGTTTCCGCCCGATGGATGCTTCTGAGGAGGTCGGTCCCATGGGTCAGAGTCGTGAGCAACGCGGTCCTAGATTGAGCGCCGAGGAATTGCGCCTAGCCGCTCGCGAGATGCGCGCTATCAACCTCATCGACATTTTTGCCGCCGGCTCCGGCCATCCGGGTGGGACGCTCTCCATTATGGACGTTGCCGCAGCGCTTTACCTGCGAGTGCTGAACCACGACTCTGCCGACCCGAATTGGCCGGAGCGTGACCGGGTCTTCTGGTCCACCGGACATAAAGCCCCAGCGCTTTATGTGGCGCTGGGCAAGGCTGGCTACTTCTCGCTCGATGAGACGGTTTTGCTCCGCCAGCTTGGCTCCGGTTTCGAGGGCCATCCCAACTGGCTCAAGCTGCCTGGGGTCGAAATCTCCAGTGGCTCGCTCGGCCAAGGTTTGGGGATTGCCGTCGGCAACGCGCTGGCGGGGAAACTGCGGGGTCGGCCGCACCGCGTCTACTGCATCATGGGGGACGGCGAGCAGCAGGAAGGGAGCATTTGGGAAGCCGCCATGGCCGCGGGCCACTATCGGCTCGAAAACCTCTGCGGCATCGTGGACAAGAATGACCTGCAGATCGACGGCTGGGTTCGCGAAGTGATGAACGTCGATCCGCTCGCCGAGAAATATGCCGCTTTCAACTGGAACGTGCTGGAAATCAACGGCCACGACATGGACGAGATACTGAACGCCTTCGCGCGCGCGCGAGCCACGACCGGCCGGCCCACGGTCATCGTCGCGCACACCATCAAAGGCAAAGGCGTTTCGTTCATGGAAAACGTAGCCGGATGGCACGGCGTCGCGCCCAACCGCGAGCAGTTTGAGAAAGCCATGGTGGAACTGGCCGCGCCCTCTGTGCCGCCCGAGCGGATTCAGGCCCTGCTCGCCACAGCCGCGGAACACGCTCAGGCGGCGGAGGGGAAGACCAAAGAATCGCTGCCCAAGTTCCGTCGCGACTACTGGTGGAACGTCGGCGAGAGCATGAAGGTCGAAATGGACCCGACGCGCATGGGCTTTGGCCGCGGCCTTGAAACTGCCGGCGCCGATGAGCGCGTGGTGACGATCCATGCCGATATTTCCGGTTCCATCCGCATCACGGATTTCGAAGCCAAACATCCCGAGCGCAAGAATCGCGTCTTCAGCGTGGGCATCGCCGAGCAGAACATGATGTCGGTGGCGGCAGGTCTGGCCAAGGATGGCCTGATTCCGGTCACCGGCACTTACGGCGTGTTTGCCTCCGGGCGCTGCTGGGACCAGATTCGCACCACGATCTGCTATTCGAATATGAACGTCAAAATCGCCGGCGCGCACGGCGGCATCTCCGTCGGGGCGGACGGAGCGACCCACCAGGCCTTGGAAGAGATCTCGTTGATGAACATCCTCCCCAACATGCACCTTCTCGTGCCCTGCGATTCGGTGGAGACCGAGCGCGCCACGCTGTTTGGCCTGCTGGAGCTCGTCGGGCCCACGTACATCCGCTTTGCGCGCGAGGCGACGCCCGTGGTGACGACGAAAGCGACTCCATTCAAGTTTGGCGTGGCGAACATCATCCGCTATCGAGGCGAGCAGCCACGCTTCATCGATGCTTTCGAGACTCGGCTGGCCAGCGACTACCCCGGCGAAGGTGAGGACGTTTCCATCGTGGCGTGCGGCCCCATGGTGCCGGAAGCTATGCGCGCCGCGTGGCTGCTCAAGGAGGAGCACGGCCTGGAAACGCGCGTTGTCAACGTGCACACCGTGAAGCCGCTCGACACGGCTGCCTTGGCGCGCGCCGCGGATGAGAGCGGACTGATGGTGACCGCCGAAGAGCACCAGGTCGGAGGCTTTGGAAATATCATCGCCGGCGCCGTTCTCCAGCAACGGCGGAACCCGGAACGTCCGCTGCTCTTTGATATGCTGGGAGTCGCCGACCGCTTCGGCCTTTCGGGAAAGCCCTGGGATCTGATGCGCGAGTTCGGGCTCTCGGCCGAACACATCGCCGAGCGCGTCCTGCGCCTGCACGCGCGCCGTGGGGAGCACAGCAAGGTCGCACCCGCCGCGTAGGGACCCCCGCACTGGGACACGATCAGTTCGCAGCGGGTATTTGACAAGGATGGAATCCTTGTTATAGTAAGGATCATGGCCAAGGTCACCAGCAAGCTCCAGCTTACGATCCCCAAGGCAGTTGCCGACCAATACCGCATCCGGGCGGGTGACGAAGTGGAGCTCGCACCCAGCGGAAGCTTTATCCGCATGACGCCCCCCTCCCGCCGACGTCAGGATTTGACAGTTGCGGAGAGGGTAAGGCGGTTCAAGCAAATACTGGAGCACCACCGAAACCGGCACTACCACGCTGGCGTGGACCAACCTAAACTCTACTCTGGCGATCACTCAGTTCTATCCCGCAAACAAAGTATCGCCAGCCGGTTGCTCGTCCGTGGACTCGAAGAAGATTCCATCCGGATCCCCCATCAGGTCATTTTGGAGTTTGTCGCGGCGGTGTCCCGGCCCCGGCCGGGGAGAGGAGCACTTCTCTCCATGCCCGACGCGTGTCAAGCTGCGGAAGAGTACCTGGCGCTCTTTGAGATCCTTTATCCCAACAGCGATATGGTGAGATTGGCACTACGGGGCGCGGTGGCTTATCAGCTCTCCTGGTTTGACGCCCACCTCTGGGCTTACGCAGAATACTATTCGCTCACGGAATTGCTCTCCGAAGATTTCGAGCACAACCGGCTCTACGGGGCGGTACGCGCTGTCAACCCATTTCGCTGAGTTGCGGTGCGCCGAGTGCGGTGCGGGCAGTCGATTAGGGTCGCGCCCGCAGCGTATGGGCTCCTGACTTCTGACTCCTGTTTCCTATCGAAATGCTTCCTTGTTGACAA
Source organism: Terriglobia bacterium (assembly GCA_020072905.1). GTDB lineage: Bacteria > Acidobacteriota > Terriglobia > UBA7540 > UBA7540 > JAIQGB01. The sequence goes on from JAIQGB010000241.1 coordinate 7,267, forward strand.
CGTACGGCATATTGGCAGGATTGCCGCCGTAGTTGCCTTCCAGGACGTCGATCAGTCCCTGGACGCAACGGCCGGCCATGCCTTTGTTGGGATCGGTGGAGAGGCGGGTGACGCGCCCGGCGCTGGCGAAGTGGCTGAAGAGCCGGACGCGATTTTCGATCTTGGGGTCGAGCAGCGGGGAATTGGCGGGGAGTGGTTCCACCTCGAAAACATCGAGTGCCGCGCCGGCGATGACGTTGGCGCGAATGGCCGCGACAAGCGCCTGCTCATCAACGACGGGCCCGCGCGAGGTGTTCACCAGGAAGGCTGTGGGCTTCATCAGGCGCAGTGTGCGCTCATTCATCAAGTGGTAGGTCGGCGTTCCGCCCTCGCCCGGCCGAATGAGCGGCACGTGCAAGCTCACGAAATCTCCCCCCGCCAGCGCCTCTTCAAAACTCACATAGCGAATAGTCCGCTGCTCGCTGGTGAAGCCGTTGCGAAAGCGCAGGTCCATGGTCGCTTGGATCTTCGCGACGAAGTCATGCACTTGGAAGGCCGGGTCGTAGCAGAGGAAATCCACATCAAACCCCACGGCCTTCTTCATGAAGGCTTGTCCGATGCGGCCCGTGCCGATGACGGAGACGGTCTTGCCCGTGACCTCGTCGCCCAGGAAAGGAAGATACGGATGCCAGGTTCCCCAGCGGTTGTCGCGCACCAGGCGTTCGCTGGGACAGAGCTTGCGCGCCACGTTCCCAAGGATGAGCAGCGCGAATTCCGCCGTCGCCTCGGTCAGTACGTCGGCGGTGTTGGTGAAAGGAATCTTGTAGCGATTAGCGTCGGCGCGATTGATGTTGTCGAATCCGACGGCGTCCTGCGCGACCACCTTCAGCGTGCCGCGCCCGGCTTCGAAAACTTCCGCGTCGATCTGGTCGCGCAGCGTGGTGATGAGGCCGTCGATGCCGGAGCGCACCTTCTCGATGATCAGGCTCTTCGAGGGCGGCTCGAGCTGGTCATACACTTCGACCTCGTAGCCCCGCCGGCGCAGCAAATCGAGCGCCTCCTGGCCGATGTTGCAGGTGGCGAAAACGCGAAAGCGCTGTTTGGGCTCAGTGTTCTTCATAACCAGCAGATAGGACCACGAGCAAATGGTGAATTGTGAATGGTGAATGCGGAACGTCCAAATCCAATGTCCGAAAGTCGTTACCGTTCGCCGTTATAATTCACCATTCGCTATTCACAATTCCTCTTCGCCCAATCCCCAATGCGTTCGAGCGCCCTTCCAGGCTCAGCGGTATACATCCTTGCGATGCGCAATGCGCAGCACCAGCACCGCCCGGCGCTCATTGTCAATCCGGCAAACGATGCGATACTGTCCGATGCGGTACCTCCAGAGCCCCACCTTGTCGCTTGTGAGGGGTTTACCGAAATCTCGTGGGTCGTGGTTCCCGGCGATGCGTTCCTGGAGAAACCGCGCCACTCGGCGCTGGGCGGGCCGATCTACCTTCTTGAGTTCGCCTAGGGCTCGAGGCTCAAAGCTAACGGTCCAAGCCAAGCTGTTTCACGACCTCCGCCAGCGGTATAGGAGAAAGGTTGTCTTCCAAGCGAGCCACGGCGATCAGGTAGTCTTCCTGTTCGTCGAGAAACTCTGCGATAGCCTTCTTGGCATAGAAAGCCTTCGGGCGTCCGGTACGTTTAGCCAGCCGATTAAGCCGGGCTTCCAGCCTGGGCGAAAGTCGGACCGTCAGCATGCGCCACCTCGCGAGTGAAATACATGTATTACATTGTAGCACAGCCCCGCGGAGCTGGGCCTGATCATAGATTTCCCTTCGCCCAGGCTTCGATCTTCTCGAGCGCCCTCTGAATGTTTTCGACTGAGTTGGCATAGGAAAACCGCAGGTAGCCTTCGCCCCAGTCGCCGAAGGCCGTGCCCGAGAGGCAGGCCACGCCCGCCTCGTTAAGCAACCTATCGGCGATGGCCTTCGAACTTTTTCCCGTGCCGGTAATGTTCGGGAACACATAGAACGCCCCGTGCGGCATCCGGCAGCGGAATCCCGGCAGGCGGTTAAGGCCCTCGACGATCACGCTGCGCCGCCGGCGGAGTTCTTCGCGCATCTCGTCGACGCACGATTGGTCTCCGCCGAGCGCCGCCAGGCCCGCGAGCTGCGTGAAGCCCGCCGTGCAGGAGTTTGAATTGGTCATGAGCAGAGCCACCTGCCGGGCAAGGTCGGTGCGCATCACGCCGAAGCCCAGCCGCCAGCCGGTCATCGCGTAGGTCTTCGAGAACCCGTCCAGGATGATGGTGCGCTCTCTCATGCCGGGGAACTGCGCAATGCTGGTGTGCTCACCCTCGAAGATCAGCCGGCTGTAGATTTCGTCGGCAAGCACGAGGACGTCACGGTCGGCGAGACCTTTGGCCAGCGCCTCGATTGCGGCGCGGCTCACCACTCCGCCCGTGGGATTCTGCGGGGAGTTGAGAATCACCAGCCGCGTCCGATCGCTGAGCTTGTCGAGGATTTCATTGACGTCCACATCGAAGTCGCGGTCCTCGCCCAGCGCGTAGGGCACGGCGCGCCCGCCCACGAAGCGGATCATCGATTCGTAAATGGGGAAGCCCGGATTGGGGTAGAGAACCTCGTCGTCCTGGTCCACCAGCGCCAGGATGGTGAAAAACATGATGGGCTTGCCACCCGGAGTGACGACCACTTCGCCCGGGTCGATGCGGATGCCACGCCGGCGTCCCACGTCCTCGGCGATGGCCTCGCGAAGCTGCGGCAGGCCGGCTGGCGGCCCATAGTGCGTCCAGCCGTCGCGCAGGGCTTTGGCTGCCGCCTCCACGATGTGCGGGGCGGTGGAGAAATCCGGCTCGCCGATTTCCAGATGAATGATTTCCTTGCCGCGCGCTTCCAGTTCCCGCGCCCGAACCAGAACTTCGAACGCGCTCTCCGTTCCCAAGCGCGACATCCTTCCGGCCAGATGGAGTCTTCTCTCCGTGGAATGCGTTGTCATAGGCGACTCTATCGAGGCGTGGGGCGCCGGGAAGCCACGGCCCATCCCCCTCGGGTCAGAATAGGGCCAAAGCATTTGGCTGTCCAGATCGATTCGTGATGAAGCACTCTGAATCGCCGACGCCACGCGCAGGCTGGCATCCTGCGCGGCAGAGAGCATCAGTACCCTGCGAATTCTTCTGTTTTGATGTAATCCTCACTGACCTCGGCGGCTTCCAGTAACCGGCGCATCGCGGAGACCATTTCGGGGGGCCCAGCGAGATAGTAGATCGGCTTCATCAGGTCCGTCACATGCTTCCGAAGCATCGTCCCGTCGATTCGGCCGTGCTCGTTTCGCCACTTCGGATCCTGCATGTCGGTGACGGTGGCGACGAGCTTGAAGTTGGGGTTCTGTTTCGTCCAAGTTTCAAGATCGCTCAGGAAGGCCGTCGTCTGTGGGGTCCGATTCGAATAAAGCAGGAGGAGCTTGTGGGGCAGTTTCGCCAGCGTCGCCCACTCGATGATGCTGCGCATGGGGGTAATCCCGATGCCTCCAGTCAGGAACACGGCAGGGCGGGATATATCTTTGTGCAACGTGAAGGAACCCAGGGCAGGGCTCACTTTCAGCTTGGCGCCAAGCGGAAGCTCCTTCAGACTATTCTTGAAGGCGGTCCTCCGCATCCGAGTGGCGATCATGAAGGAGCCGCTATGGCTGGGTGAGCTCGCGAACGAGAACGTTCGAGTATTGCCCTCGGCGTCAGTCTGGGGAGGATCAATCAGTGTAAAGTCGGCGTTCTGTCCCGCGCGGAAGGTGTAATCCGTGCCGGACGTGTCAAACCAGAAGGCCATAGTCCCTTCTGCAATTTCCGCTCTCTCTTTAAGCGCAAGAAAGTAATCTGCCATGCGTTCGCTCCTTTGCAGGTTTCAGAATGATTGGCGTGCCTTTGAAGTTTCAGGGATTGAATCCCTGCAGTTGATTAGATGCGAGAGCGAGGAAAGAGTCACAACCGGCGGGCGAGGTGGCTCCTGAGCGTTCTGGCCAATTGTGCGGGTTCAAGGCGGCCGCTCGGGAGTTGCGCGCCATCGCGCTGCCTTCCAGGAACCAACTCTGAATCGCCGTGTCGGCCTTCTGGATCTTGACGCAGGTCATTCGCCAACGGGTTACTTTGAAACGCCCAAGCGGTTATATTTCTTCATTACCCCCAGCAACCGCTCGTGCGGCAGCGCGATTGCGGTGTGGTCGTCCGCGCCGGTCATGGACTGGGCGGCGACGAGGGCGTTGACGATGGCTTCTTCGGTAGCCTGGACGGTGGCGTCGAAGAGCGGATTCATCTGATCGTTCGCCACCATCTTGACAGTGGCGAGGCCGGAAGCCCTTGAGGCGCCGGGGTTGGCGGTGGAGAAAGCAATGAAGATGTCGCCCGAGCCGTTGCCCGAAGTGCTGCCCGTGCGCGCCAGGCCCATCGCCGCGCGGCGGGCTAGGCGCTTCAACTGGTGAGGGAGCAGCGGCGCGTCGGTACCCACGACGATGATGATGGAGCCCTCGTCGCCATAGGCGGGCTTTTCGGGGATCTCGCGGCCCACCGGCACTCCGGCGATGGTGAGTTGCGAGCGGCCGCCGCAGTTGCATTGCACGAGCACACCGAGCGTGTAGCCTCCCGCTTTGTCATCGAGTTTTCGCGACGCGGTCCCTGTCCCTCCTTTGAATTCGTAGCAAATCATCCCGGTCCCGCCACCGACGTTGCCCTCCGCCACGGGGCCGGGGCGGGCGGTGTCGAGCGCCTGGAAGACGTGCTGCGGCTTGACGTGGAATCCGTTCACGTCGTTGAGAAAGCCGTCCCAGGTTTCGGCCACCACGGGTAAGGACCACCAGTAGCCGGTTTCGTCCGCGGCGCCGTGTTTGACCCGCCAGTCAATGACCGCGTCGCGCACCACGCCCACGCTGTGCGTGTTGGTGATCATCACCGGACCTTCGAGGAAACCGGATTCTTCCACCCAGGTGGTGCCTGTCATCTCGCCGTTGCCGTTGAGGGAAAACCAGCCGGCAAAGACCGGGTCGTTTGAAGAGCCTTTGCCTCGCGGCAAGATCGCCGTGACGCCCGTACGCACGGGGCCTTGGCCCACCACGAGTTTCCCGCTTCCCGAAATGAGCGTGGTGAAGCCCACTTCAACGCCACTCACGTCCGTGATGGCGTTGAGCGGACCAGGCGTCCCGTCGAACGGAATGCCCAAGTCACGGGCGCGGGCCTTGCTCTGGCACGACAAGGAGATCGGCCACGCGGCGAGCAGCAGCGCGATGACGAGGAGATGAAACGGACGGGTGTAACGCATCGATTCTCCTTTTCACAGCCAACAATCTCGGAAGTCAGGAAGCATTGCATTCTATGGGGTCGAGACTCGCAGCACAAGTCGTGCCGTGGCGCGATTCTCCCGTTGAAACTCGACCAGTGTGCAATTATTCTCCCCTGCCACGTGAAGGTTGATCCATGACGACGGAAAAACAAGGGAGGAATTCTTTACAAGGATTACCTAGCCTGGAAGTCCCAGAGCCCCTTTCGGGCGCGACAGATACATGTGAATGCCATGCCCAAGTTCGT
>JAIQGB010000242.1 GCA_020072905.1 Terriglobia bacterium
ATTGTCAAGGGCGAGGCGGCGATCGAGCCGGGTGTGCCGGAATCTTTCAACGTTCTGGTGCGCGAGCTCCAGAGCCTTTGCCTCGACGTGGAATTGATCAAGAAACCGAAGGAACAGCTCGCGCCCGTTTCGAGCGAGTAACCCTTCATGCGCCGGCGCCCGAGCGTGCCCGAAGGCACAACCCGCCGCGCCGGTGAAGGCAGCAACGAACTCTTCTCTCCTCCAAAGGAGGCACAAATTGTTCCGTAGCAGCCCTTATGATCGAGTCAGTCTGATTGGCGAATTTGACGCGATCCGCATCAGCCTTGCGTCGCCAGAAAAGATCCGTTCCTGGTCGCACGGCGAAGTGACCAAACCCGAGACCATCAACTACCGGACGTTCAAGCCGGAGCGCGACGGCCTGTTCTGCGCCCGGATCTTCGGGCCCGTCACCGACTGGGAGTGCCTGTGCGGAAAATACAAGCGCATGAAGCACCGCGGCGTCATCTGCGACAAGTGCGGCGTTGAGGTGACGCTCTCCAAGGTCCGCCGCGAGCGCCTGGGGCACATCGAGCTGGCTTCACCCTGCTCGCATGTCTGGTTCTTTAAGGGCCTGCCCAGCCGCATCGGCCACTTGCTGGACATCTCGTTGCGTGACCTCGAGCGGGTGCTCTACTTCGAGAGCTTCGTCGTCATCGACCCGGGCGAAGCACCGGTCAAGGAAAAGGAACTGCTCAACGAGGACCGCTACCGTCAGCTCATGCAGGAATTCCCGGGCAAGTTCCGGGCCGGCATGGGTGCCGAGGCCATCAAGGAACTCCTCAAGCGCGTCGATATCGAAGGGCTGGCCGAGGAGTTGCGGGAGAAGATGAGGAACGACCCCTCGCAGCAGAAGCGCATCAAGAACGCCAAGCGGCTCAAGGTGGTCGAGGCTTTCCGCAAGTCCGGCAACAAACCGGAGTGGATGATCCTCGACGTGCTGCCCGTCATCCCCCCGGAGCTGCGGCCCCTGGTGCCGCTGGATGGCGGGCGTTTCGCCACGTCCGACCTGAACGACCTTTACCGGCGTGTCATCAACCGCAACAACCGGCTGAAGAAACTCATGGAACTGCATGCTCCGGACGTCATCGTGCGCAACGAGAAGCGCATGCTGCAGGAGGCGGTGGACGCGCTGTTCGACAACGGCCGCCGCGGGCGCGTTCTGCGCGGCGCCAACAACCGTCCTCTGAAGTCGCTTTCGGACACCCTGAAGGGCAAGCAGGGCCGCTTCCGCCAGAACCTGCTCGGCAAGCGCGTGGACTACTCGGGGCGCTCGGTCATTGTCGTCGGCCCCGAGCTGAAGCTCCACCAGTGCGGCCTGCCCAAGAAAATGGCGCTCGAACTCTTCAAGCCGTTCATCTATCACCGCCTCGAGCAGGCGGGCCATTGCACGACCATCAAGGCCGCCAAGGAAATGGTGGAACGCCAGGAGCCGGTGGTCTGGGACATCCTGGAAGAAGCCATCAAGGACCATCCCGTCCTGCTCAACCGCGCGCCCACCCTGCACCGGCTGGGCATCCAGGCGTTTGAGCCCGTGCTCGTGGAAGGCAAGGCGATCAAGATCCATCCGCTCGTCTGCACGGCCTTCAACGCCGACTTCGACGGCGATCAGATGGCCGTGCACATTCCGCTTTCCCCCGAAGCCCAGATCGAAGCCTCGGTGCTGATGCTCTCCTCGCGCAACATCCTCTCGCCCGCCAACGGACAGCCCCTGGCGATTCCCAGCCAGGACATCGTGCTGGGCATTTACTACCTGACGAAGGATAAGAAGGGCGCAAAGGGCGAAGGCCGCGCGTTCGCCAACGCCGAGGACGTTCTGCTGGCCCTCGAAGCGCGGGAAGTCGAAACCCTGTCGCCCATCCGGCTGCGCTTCACGGGGCGCGTTGTTGACCTGACGACGGCTTATGACGATCAGGATGTTCTCCACACCGAACCGATCACCGTGAAGAACCAGTTCGTCAACACGACGGTGGGCCGCGTCATCCTCAACGACCACCTGCCCAAGGAGATGCCCTTCATCAACGGCCTGCTGCGCAAGAAGGGCCTCGGGGCGCTCGTCAACTACTGCTACCTGCGCTTCGGCCTCGAGACCACGGTTCAGATGCTCGACGGGGTCAAGTCGCTCGGCTTCCTTTACGCGACGCGCGCCGGAATTTCCATCGGCATCGACGACCTCATTGTGCCCCTCAGCAAGGCCGACCTCGTCAACGCCGCGGAAAAGGAAGTCATCGAAGTCGAAAAGCAGTACCAGGACGGCGCCATCACCCACGGCGAGCGCTACAACAAGGTGATCGCCATCTGGTCGAACGTCACCGACCGCGTGGCCGACGAGATGTTCCAGGCCATGGAAGCCCAGGACACCGCCGGCGAGCTCAACCCCATTTACATTATGGCGGACTCCGGCGCGCGCGGTTCCAAACAGCAGATCCGCCAGCTTTCCGGCATGCGCGGGCTGATGGCTAAGCCCTCGGGCGAAATCATCGAAACGCCCATCACCGCGAATTTCCGCGAAGGCCTGAACGTTTTGCAGTACTTCATCTCCACGCACGGCGCGCGGAAAGGACTGGCGGACACGGCGCTCAAAACCGCGGACTCCGGCTACCTGACGCGGCGCCTCGTCGACGTGGCGCAGGACGTCATCATTTCCGAATGGGACTGTGGCACGGTGGACGGCATCTACGTCGAACCCATCGTCGAAGCCGGCGAGGTCGTCGAGCCGCTCCGCGACCGCATCGTGGGCCGCGTCTCCCTCGAGCAGATCAAGGACTACGAAGGGAACGTCATCGTCGACGTCAACCAGGAGATCAACGAAGATCTGGCGGCGTCCATCCAGGCGGCCGGCATCGAGCGCGTCCGCATCCGCTCGGTGCTCACCTGCGAGTCCCGCCGCGGCGTTTGCGTGCGCTGCTACGGGCGCAACCTTGCCACCGGCCGCGTGGTGGAAATGGGCGAGGCCGTGGGGGTCATCGCCGCGCAATCGATCGGTGAGCCCGGGACGCAGCTTACCATGCGCACCTTCCACATCGGCGGCACGGCCAGCCGCATCTCCGAGCAGTCCACCCTCGAGGCGCGCTCGAACGGCTTCCTGAAGTTCCACAGCCTCACGACGGTCACCAACCGCGAGGGTCACTTTGTGGTGATGAACCGCAACGGCTCCCTCATCATCGTGGACGAGAAGGGCCGCGAGCGCGAGCGGCACTCCGTCGTCTACGGCGCCAAGATCAAATTCGCGGACGGCGCAGCCGTCAAGGTGGACGACATCATCGTCGAGTGGGATCCCTACACCTTCTCGATCCTCACGGAGGTCGGCGGCGCGGTGCAGTTCAAAGACCTCGAGGTCGGCCTCACGCTCCACGAAGAGGTGGACGAAGTCACCGGCCTTTCGCAATGGGTGGTGACGGATGCTCCGGACGAGAAATACCAGCCGATGGTCGCGGTGAAGAGCGAGGACGGGAAGTCGAAAGGGACCAAGAAGTATCTCATGCCCTCCCGAGCCCACCTGATGGTCAGTGACGGAGAAGAGGTTTCGCCCGGTGATGTTCTGGCCAAGATCCCTCGAGAAACCACCAAAACCAAGGACATCACCGGCGGCCTGCCTCGTGTGGTCGAACTTTTTGAAGCTCGAAAGCCGCGCGAGACGGCCGCTCATGGACGGCCCGCGCAATCCGCACGATATCCTCGCCGTGCTGGGTGAAAAGGAACTGCAGAAATACCTGGTGGACGAAATCCAGGAAGTCTACCGGCTGCAGGGCGTCAACATCAACGATAAGCACATCGAAACCATCGTCCGCCAGATGATGCGTTGGGTGAAGGTGGAAGAAGTCGGTGATACCGACTTCCTCCTCGAAGAGCAGGTGGACAAGTTCCGGTTCCGCGAGGAGAACGAGCGGGCGGCCGCGCGGGACGGCAAGCCCGCCACCGGCCGGCCGCTGCTGCTCGGCATCACCAAAGCCTCGCTCTCCACGGACTCGTTCATCTCCGCCGCCTCCTTCCAGGAGACCACGCGCGTGCTCACGGAGGCGGCCATCCGCGGCTCGGTGGACCATCTCCGCGGCCTCAAGGAGAACGTCATCATGGGCCGCCTGATCCCGGCGGGCACCGGCCTGGAACGCTACCGAAGCTTCAAGCTGCTCACGGAGGTGGAGTTGCCGCCGCCCGAGGCGATTCCGCCCGAGGGTCTGCCCGAGGAACCCACGCTGCCCGGCGCGCCCTCGCCTGGCGCCGCCGCCGAGCTGGCCGACGAGGACGAAGCGCGGACGTAAGAGAAGCTTTCAGCGATCAGCCGTCAGCGATCCGCCCCAGCCGGGATTCGGTCTTGCTGATGGCTGATAGCTGATGGCTGACGACTCTTCCATGCAATTCCATTGCTGGAAATGCGGCGAGAGAATCGAATACCCCACGGGGAGCCGCGTCGGAAGACGTGACACCTGCCCGAAGTGTGACGCCGACCTCCACTCCTGCCGCAACTGCCAGTTCTACGACCGCTCCAAGAACAATCAGTGCTCCGAACCCCAGGCTGAGTGGGTGCGCGACAAAGAAGCCGCCAACCTCTGCGACTATTACTCTCCCAACCCCGTCCTGATGGCACGCGGCGACCGCCCCGCCTCCCAGACCGACGACGCCAGGAAGAAGTTCGATTCCCTGTTCAAAGTGTAGTGTGGGGTTATTGGCGACCGCTCTCTCGCCCGAGAACTAAGCGATCGCGAATCCGCCGGCTTTTTCGAAGGCGTGAGCGACCTGCAGGAGTCGCGCTTCGTCGAAGTGCTTGGCGAAGATTTGCATGCCCACGGGCAGGTGCGGCTCGGACTTGGTCTTGCCGCAGGGGACAGAAATCCCCGGGATGCCGGCCAAGCTGGCGTTGACAGTGTAGATATCGGCGAGGTACATCTGGAGAGGGTCGTCCATCTTCTCTCCGAGCTTGAAGGGCGGGATGGGGGAAGTAGGCGTGACGATGACGTCCACGTCGTCGAACGCTTCGATGAAATCGCGCGCGATGAGCGTGCGCACCTTCTGGGCCTTGAGGTAGTAGGCGTCGTAATAGCCCGAACTCAGAACGTAGGTGCCGAGCATGATGCGGCGCTTGACCTCGGCGCCGAAGCCCTGGTCGCGCGTCTGGCGGTACATGTCGCGCAGGTCGGAATACTTCCGCGACCGGTAACCGTAGCGCACACCGTCGTAGCGCGCCAGGTTCGAGCTCGCTTCCGCCGTGCAAATGATGTAGTAGCAGCCGATGGCATAAGCGGTATGCGGCAAACTGATGTTCTCAATCTTGCAGCCGAGCTTCGCGAAAAGGTCAATGGCCTTCTGAATGTTGTCGCCGATTTCCGCATTGAGGCCGGCGAGATATTCCTTCGGCACGCCCACGCGCAGGCCCCGCACGTCTTGATCAAGCCCCGCCACGTAGTCCGCGACCGGCACGTCCGCTGAGGTGGAATCCATCGGATCGCGCCCCGCGATCGTCTGCAAGACCAGAGCGACATCGCGCACCGAACGCCCGAACGGGCCGATGTGGTCGAGCGACGAGGCAAACGCCACGAGGCCATAACGCGAAACGCGTCCGTAAGTCCCCATCATGCCCACGACCCCGCAAAATGCCGCCGGCTGGCGGATCGACCCCCCCGTGTCAGAACCGAGCGCCACGGTGGCCAGATTCGCCGCCACCGCCGCACCTGAGCCGCCGCTCGATCCTCCGGGCACCCGCGTCAGGTCGTGAGGGTTGTGCGTGGGGAAGAAACCGGAGTTTTCCGTCGAGGAACCCATGGCGAATTCGTCGCAATTCGTCTTACCCAACACACAGGCGCCGGCAGCTTCCAGCCTCTCGACCGCCGTGGCGTTGTAGGGAGCCACGTAGTTTTCGAGAATCCGCGAAGCGCACGTGGTCTTCAGCCCGCGAGTGAGGATTACGTCTTTGACGGCCACCGGAACGCCGGCGAGCGGCGGCAGCGCCTGACCGGCCGCCATTTTCCGGTCGATCTTCCGCGCCTGCTCGAGTGCACGCTCGGGCGAAAGAGAAAGGTAGGCCCGTACTTCCTGATCCCGCGTGGCGATCCGGTCGAGGTGCGCGCGCACCACTTCCTCCGCAGAGACCTGGCGCTCGAGGAGCCCCTGGCGGATTTCCGGGATGGTGACGGCCGTTAAGTCCATGCGGTTCGAAACTGGAAATTGGAAACTGGAAATTCGAAAAGCGAAATTGGAAAATGGAAACTCGAAAATCGAAACTCGAAACTGAGGACGTTTCTATTTTCTATTCTCAAGTTTCCAGTTTCTAATTTCCAGTTTCCAATGCGCGGCTACTCCCGCTCGATCACGCGCGGAACCTTGAAGTAGCTGGCGGCCGGTTCGGGAGCGTTGCCGAGCGCTTCCTCCTGCCGGAAAGACGGGCCGGGGCGGTCCTCGCGAAGCGCCGGATTTTCCGCGGCGGGGTAGGTGACCTGCGCCATGGGCTCGACCGCCGTCGTATCCAGCTCGTTGAGCTTCTGCATGTACTCGAGGATGGAATCGAGTTGCGGCAGGAACTTCTTCACCTCGTCTTCGGCGAGCTCCAAGTGAGCCAGCGCGGCGACGTAGCGAACGTCCTTTTCGGTCAGCGCCATCAATGCACCTTGCGGTCGCGGCGTGAGAAGTACTTCGCAAAAGAGCGCAGGAGAACGCCGGAAAGTTCCGGCTCAAGTCCCTTCGCTCCGTCCAGTCCGTCCAGATTTGGTTTTTCCGGCGCAGAACGCGCAGCTCGCGCGGGCGCCGGTGTTTCCATTCCGCCGGCTGTTGGCTCACACCGAACGCGCAGCTTCTTCACTACCGGGCCACCCAGATGGCGATTGATCTCGGCACGAATTTCCTCCGCCAACTGCCGAAGCTGCGCGGCCCAGGTGGGACAAGACGTGGCCACATGGAGCGTTCCCGCCTCGAACCTCGCCGGCCACGACTGCCGCGCAATCCCACTGCCCACCAGGCGCGGCCACAGCGGCCTCAGCAGCTCCACGAGGACCGGCTCCGACTGTCGCAGATGCCTTTTGAATACGGCGGGGAGAATCTTCCCGATCTCTTCCACTCTTCTTCCTTTCGAGTCAAAAAGGAGTCGCTGAGTCTAACACATCTGCGGCAGGCGCGGAACGGAGAGTTCGAGGGTATAATCGCGAATCTAATGCGATTCATCCTTGCCTCCGCTTCGCCTCGCCGCCGCGAGCTGCTGAATCGCGCCGGGTTGGATTTTGCGGTACGACCAAGTGCCCTTGAGGAAGTCCTCCGGCCGGGCGAATCGCCGGAGGATTTCGCGCGCCGCGCCGCCACGGAAAAAACCCTGGCGGTGGCGGCCACCGCGCCCCGCGACGCCCTGGTGCTCGGGGCTGACACCGTCGTCGTCGCCGGCAACGAGGTCTTGGGGAAACCCGCTGACCCGGCCGATGCGGCCCGGATGCTTCGCGCGCTTTCCGGGGCCACGCATCGCGTCATCACCGGAGTGTGCCTGGTCTCTGCTCCCGATCGCGTCGAAGCTGCCCGCTCGGAGACGACGCTGGTCACCTTTCGCCGGCTCGATGAGGAGGAAATCGCCGATTACCTCGCGAGCGGCGAGCCGTTCGACAAGGCCGGTGCCTACGGAATTCAAGGCCTCGCCTCGAAGTTCGTAACGCGCATCGAGGGCTGTTACTTCAACGTTGTCGGGTTGCCCGTGGCGCTCGTCTACGCCATGCTGAAGCCGTTCTTGTGATGGGGTGATTGAATGCTTGAGCAATTGCAGAGAGAAAGAAATACCGTTGCATTCTTACAATCACTCAATCATAAAATGACGCGCTCATCGCCCTCGCGGCGCGTAACCCGCTCGCGGTCGAGGTATTCGAGCAGGGGAATCGCGTACTTGCGGGTGAGGCCGGTCAATTCCTTGAAGACGGCGACGTTGAGGCGGTTCGACTGCTGCTTGCGCCGCGCGACAAGTTCCCGCAGCCGCTCGAGCGCAGAACGGTGAAAGATCAGGTCCTCGGTCACCTTCACCAGCACTTTTTCCTTGAGCAAAATCCTCAGAATCTTTTCTGCACGAGCGCGGTCGAGGGAGAGCCCGCCCAGCACTTCGCCGGCGGTCGGCACCGCCAGCCCGGCCTTTTCGAAGGCGCGGCTGATCTGCTCCTTCGCCGCCGCTTCCTGGGGACTCAGTTGAATCTCCCGGCCCGCGCGGCGCACGGTTTCACCCTCAAGAAGCACTTTGCCCTCGGCAGCGAGCGACTGAAGGACGGCGTTGAAAAGGACGGCCGAGGGAAGCACCACTTGCCCCGACACGTGTCGGGCCAAGCGCCCGCGCAGATCTTCTTTGGTCAAACCGGAAACGAGGGGGTTCGCAGCGTGGAAGTTCTCGAGCTGTTCGAGGACGCGCTTGGCCAGCCTCTCGAAATACCCCGCGTGGACGAACAGATTGGCGGGCTGCCCGAGCAGCCTGCCGCGCTTTTCTGTCTCCAGCCGTTTGGCGAAATTCAGCACATCCTCGGGCTGCCAGCCGGTGCGCGCCACGAGCGAGGGGAGAGAGATTTCCCCGGCGCGTTCCGCCAGACGTTCCAGGCGCGCTGCGGGCTGGCCCGTCTCCATCGTGAGCAGAAACTCCCGGGCAGACTCGTCATCCGCTCGGTGCGCGGGCGGGTCGTTGTCGAGGACGACTCCGCCCCCGAGGGTCACGAGGGGAGAGAACTGCCGGATGATGAAGTGGTCGCCGGGCAGAAACAGGCCCGGCTCGGCCAGGCGCAACTGGGCATAGGCACGCTCGCCGGGACGTAGTTCTTTCGCCCCCAGGAGCACGACTTCCACCACCATCTCGCTGGTCCAGGAGTGGAAGTGGGCGCGGCTGCGATTCTTCAGCGGTCGCGCGGAGGCGAGGAGTGAGACCGCAACCTCGAGCCGCGTGCTGGACTGGAACAAGCCGGGAGGCGCCAGCGTCATGCCGCGCGCGAGTTCCCGCGCCTCGATGCCCGCCAAGTTGAGCGCCGTGCGTTGTCCGGCCACGGCACGTTCCGTATCCTGGTTGTGCACCTGGATCCCGCGCACGCGCACCCGCCGGCCGAGCGGGAAGACCTCCACTTCCTCTTCCTTGCGAATCTGGCCGGAAATCAATGTGCCGGTTACCACCGCGCCAAATCCTTTCATCACGAAGGCCCGATCGATAGGAAGGCGAAAGAGCGAAGCCACGGGCTTGGGGGCAACCTCCCGACCCAGCCGGAGCAGCTCGGTGCGCAGCGTGTCGAGTCCCTCGCCCGTGCGCGCGCTCACGGCCACAATCGGCGCGCCCTCCAGAAACGAGCCGGCGACGAATTCCTGAATTTCCATGCGAACCAGATCCAGGATCTCCTTCTCGACGAGGTCCGATTTGGTAAGGACGACGATCCCCTTGCGGAGCTCGAGCAGCCGGCAGATATCAAAGTGCTCGCGCGTCTGCGGCTTGATGGATTCGTCGGCGGCGATAACCAGCAGGACCAAATCGATCCCGCCCACGCCCGCCAGCATATTTCGGACGAAACGCTCGTGGCCGGGCACGTCCACGAAGCCCGCACGCAAGTCGTCCGCCAGACCGAGAGGCGCGAAGCCCAGGTCGAGGGTGATGCCGCGGCGCTTTTCCTCTTCCCAGCGGTCCGGGTCGGTGCCGGTGAGAGCCTTCACCAGAGCCGACTTGCCGTGGTCGATGTGCCCCGCGGTGCCGACGATAACGTATTTCATGGGAGCCCGATTATGCGGGAAGGTGCGCGGCGTGGCAACCAGCGGCGAAGCGCGCGCCGAGATCAGGGCATCATTCGACTTCCGGTTCCGTCGGCTCGCTCGGCTCGGCCTTGGAGGGCTGCTTCTCGACTTCGGAACCCAGCCAGACGCTGGCGACGAACCAATCGCCGTAACGTTTCTGCAGGACGAAGTCGTAGTAGGCCGTGGCCGAGGGATCCTCGAATGCGACCCGCGCCAGTGCGCGCGTCTGATCGGGAGAAAGCGTAATATTCAGGACGTGCACGTCCACGACCGGTTTGGCCGGCGGCGCTTTCTTCACCGGTTTGGCCCTTGGGGTCCGCGCCGACGAGGTCGACGGGGTGCGCGCGGACGGCCGCTGGGGACCGGCCGGTTGGGCGGCCTCCGGCGGAGGCGCGGACTCGAGCGCAGGAGCGAAATAGGTGCGCACGGCTTGTTCGATCGACCCTCCCGCCTTGTTGCCGGGAGGGATAGCGGCCTCGGTGACGGTGCGATCCGGCTCTTGATCGGCGCGCCGGATGACATCAAGCAGCGTCTGGGTCGCGTCGGGCGTATCGAACTCGGCGAGCGCCCCGAAATAGAACCGCCGGAGGTTCAGGTCGCGCGGGTCGGGGACCTGCTTCCAGAGAGTCTGCAACGCTTTCTCGCCCCCGATGTAGGCCAGCGCCTGGGCGGCGAATTCCGCCGTCCGATCGTCTTTCAATGCTTCCTCGAGTTGCGGGATGACATCCGGGCCGGCGGCCATGGTGGCTCGATAGAGCGCGTCACTCGCTTCCGCGTTGGGTGAGTTCGCCAGCTTGTCGAGCAGCTCGACGGCCCAGTCGCCGGGAAGCGGTTTCTCTCCTTCTAGCGCCATCGGCGTGGTCGCGGGCGGCGGAGCGCTTTGTGGATCTTGGGCGTAGAGAGGTGAGAACAGGCTGAAACCGCAAACCAGGAGAGATAGGACGGAAAGCCATAGACGTACCCCACGGCATTCCTGCTGTCTGCAGATCCTGGCGTTTTTCAGATTCGTCATTCGGCTCAATGTTAGATGCAACCCTTCTGCCGCCGGGTTGGAGCCTCCGGGTCTGGCGTGCGGGACGGCCTGCCGCCGTGCCATGCTCCCTTCTCTTCACGTCCGACCGCGCTCCGCCTCGCTCCCGTCGAGCAGCCGCGGCAGCTCACGAAGATCGTTGAGAAGGATATCGGGCGGAGACTCGTTCAGCGTGTGCGCCCCGAAGCCATACGTGACGCCGCACGTCCAGATGCCCGCATTCCGTCCGGTGAGCACGTCCGTGTCCGAATCGCCGATGATCAGCGTCTGCCGTGGCGCTGCACTCAGGTCGCCCATCAGCTTCACCACGCCGACCGGGTCCGGCTTCTTCTCCGGAAAACTGTTTCCCCCATAAATGAAAGCGAAATAGTGCGCCACGCCCAAGCCGGAGAGAATCTCCTGGCTGAACCGGACCGGCTTGTTGGTGAGGACGGCGAGTCGCCGGGTTTTCAGGTCTTCCAGAGCCTCGCGGACGCCGGGATAGGTGACGGTATTGTCGAGCATGTGCCGGCGGTAATAATCGAGGAAAATGTGGAGACCCCGCTCAACGCTCTCCTCCGTTGCTGCGTCGCCGAGCGCACGCTGGATCAGGGCGGTGACGCCGTGGCCGACGTAGCCGCCGATCTCCTCATGATCGAGCGGCCCGAGGCCCATTTGCTCCAGCATGGCATTGACGCTGAGCGCCAGGTCCAGTTTGCTATCGACGAGGGTCCCGTCCAGATCGAAGATAAGAAGTTGCATCTCCTCGAGCGCCTCGGGCGGGATCGGCATGGGGCGCGTCTCTCCTCACTCCGCGGGCGGGGGCTCAGCGCCCGGGCTGAGGGCGCGCAGGACCAGCGCGGCCTCTTCGGCGGGAATGGGATTGAAATAGAAACCCTCGCTGCCCAGCACGCGGCGCTCCTCTCCGATTTCCGGATTGATTTCGATGTGCCAGTGGAAGTCATTGGCGATGGTTTGCCAGAAATCCGCCTGCCAGCCGCGTGCCTGCAGGTTCGGCTCCGTGTGGACGACAATGTGCAGCGCCTTGGAGATGTTCTCGACGCGCTGCAGGCAGCCCTTGAAGAAACTGGTCAGCGCCCGCACTCGCGCGGATTCGGCCATGTCGTTTTCAAATGAGGAGCAGTGGCGGAGGGGCAGAATCCACACTTCGTAAGCGGAGCGCGAGGCGAACGGACACAGCGCAATAAAATCCAGGCTCTGGTCCACGACGCGCTTGTCCTGGTGCAACTCCTGCTCGACCATGTCGCAAAAGAGGCACCGTTCCTTCTGAGCGTAATGCTCCTGACACCAACGGAACTCGACCTGCATAATCTGCGGCAGGACGGCGGTCGCCAGGATCTGGGAATGGCTGTGCGCGAGCCACGCCGGAGTGATGTCCCGCTGGTCCTTGAAGAGCGAGACGTACCGGAATCGCCGGTCGCGCTTGAGGTCGAGGATGCGGTCGCGGCAGACCTCGATGACCCGTGCCAACTGCTCCTCCGGCAGCGCCGCCATGGAGACGGCGTGCTGCGGCGTGTCGACGATGATTTCGTGCGCGCCCAGCGTGTTCATCAGGTCGTACATGCCCTCCCCGCGCGGGTCGAGCGGTGTTTCGATCTGGAAAATCGGCGCGCGGTCGTGAAACACCCGTGTCGTCCAGGCACCCGAAGGGTCCCGCGTCTCCATGATCGCCTTGGGAGTCAGGCGCTCGTTGCCGGGACAGAACGGGCAGGCCCCAGTCTCCTCCAGGACGTCCGGCATCACCGTGCGCTTGCCGGTCACAATCCAGCGGCGCGTCACCGGGTTCAATCGCAGTTCAGCCATGGGAAAAACCTTCCCGCGCGGATGGGAAATCTCGGGCCCGCCGATAATTCGCCAGCATGTCCGCGGGCGACAGAAAATCCACGGACGCGCCATTCTATCCCGAAAACTCCCTGCTCGTCATGAGGAGTCTTGGTGCGATCCCCTAACGTGTCCGGCACCGGGCGGCGATCCAAACTCGACGGGTCGGACTGCGTGTGATAACTTTGAAGATTCAAACCCCTTCGGCGGAAAATCCTTATGGCGGAAATCCTTCCTTTTCGCGCTCTGCGCTACAACGCGGAGAAAGTCGGCGATCTCGGCCGCGTCGTGACTCAACCCTACGACAAGATTTCGACGGAGATGCAGGCGCGTTATTACGACCTGAGCCCTTACAATCTGGTGCGCATCATCCGCGGTCGCCCGGCGGCGACGGACTCGCTCGCCGACAGCGTCTACACGCGCGCGGCGATGCATTTCCGGGAGTGGGTCGAGCAGCGCGTGCTGGTCTCCGATCCCGAGCCAGCGATTTACGCGTACTACCAGGACTATAACCTTCCCGGCCAGGCCTTCTCCACTCGCCAGAGGCGCGGTTTGGTCGCGCTCTGCCGGCTGGAAGAATATTCGGCAGGAGTGGTGCACCGCCACGAGGAGACGCTTTCCGGCCCCAAGGCCGACCGTCTGGAGCTGCTCAAGGCGACGCGCGCGCATTTCGGGCAGATCTTCGTGCTCTACAGCGACCCCGCACGCGAAATCGAGAAGACTCTGGAACGGCACGCAACGGGCAAGCCGGTCTCTGTCGTCACCGACGAGTACCGCACCGTGCACGCTGTTTGGAGCGAAACCGATCCCGCCACAATCGAGGAAATCGTCGCGGCGATGCGCGACAAGCAACTGGTGATTGCCGACGGCCATCATCGCTACGAGACCGCGCTCGCCTACCGCGATTATTGCCGCGCCCAGGGAGCGGGCGACGCGCGAGCCGATTACGTCATGATGACGTTTATCCGCAAGGAGAGCGCAGGGCTCGCCATCCTGCCCACGCATCGCGTTGTGCACGGTCTGCCGGGATTCCACTGGAAGGGATTTGCTTCCCAGGCGGCGCGCCATTTCACCTGGGAGGAAATCGAGGTGGGAGGTGACGGCGTCACAGCACGGCTCGTCGCGCGGCTGGCGGAGGCTGGGCGCGAGGCGCCGTCGTTCCTGGCCTATGCCGGGCCGGGCCGCACCGCGCTGCTCCGGCCGCGCAGGGATCTGGACTTTGCCGCCGCGCTGCCCGAACTCCCCGCCGGATTGCGCCGCCTGGACGTGGTGATTCTCCACCGCCTGCTGCTCGAACAGGTGCTCGGCATCGACCGTCAGGCAGTTCGGGAAGAGAAGAACCTGCGCTACGTCCGTGAAGCC
>JAIQGB010000243.1 GCA_020072905.1 Terriglobia bacterium
GTTCTCAGCGATCACGTACACCCCTGTGTGAATTCTAGGCCCGCCTCACCTAGTAGTCAAAGAACGGATCAGCTTGGCAGTGGAGCAGTTCGAAATGCCTTGCGCCAGATCCCTCGCCCCGCTGGTAAGAGCGCGGAGCTTCGGGATGACGTCCTTTGAAGCAAGGCAGCGGCCGCAACGCTAGTTAGTTCCTATCCCTTTTACCGTATAGACCACGCCGTTGAACGAACTGTTGAAGCCTCCGCACCACACCTGGAACTTAGTGCCGACTTTTTTGCTGTCGCAGGAGGCCATTTCTGCGCCGGTATTGGCGTCGAGCGACCAGGTCTTGCCGCCGTTGCGGCTGAAATACATGCCGCCGACCTGGGAGTAAATGTTGCCGCCCGCAGCCCAGCCGATCTTGGGTGTCACAAAGCGGATTTCACGAATCGGCCAGGGATCATCGAGGGTGCGCGCGCTCCACCTCTTCCCGCCGTCTGTGGTGCGATGGACCCAACCCTCTACATTCGGGGAAATCTCGCCGCCGCCCACCCATCCGGACTTATCGTTCGCAAAGAACACTGGGCCATCGAAAACTGAATCAATCGATGTGCCGCAAGTCCAAGTCGCACCGCCGTCAGGACTGTCGCAGTAGGTGATGCCTGAAGCGCGGGCATGCAGGTTCTTCAACAGGCTGAATTGGTTGCCGAACCAACCGCCGTTGGGGTCGGGGACGACTTCCGTCCAGTCTGACGCTTGTGCCCCTCCGTCCGTGGTGTAGTGCGCGGCGTTGGCAGCTTTGGTGGATTCGCAAACCACCTCGATGAAAACCTTGGCAGGCAAGGAATGATGGCGATCGCGACGGTAAATCAGGCCCAACTCGCGGTAAAGTTTCTGGCCTTCCAGGGGAATCAATTTCAGCAGGCCGGCGGCCACTTCCGCCTGGGCGTAGGTCCGGCTGATGACCGAGATGCCAAGACCCGCGCCCACGAACTTCTTGATGGTCTCGACGCTCGCCAGCTCCATGGAAATCTGCAGGTGCGCGCGGAACTCCCGGAGCAGGCGGTCCAGCATCACGCGCGTGTGGCCCGTCTTGGGCAGTATGAGCGGGTAGTGCGAGAACTCTTCCACGGTGACGCAGCGCTTCTTGGCCAAGGGATGATCCTTGGGCACGACCGCCTGCACCTCGTCGCGGAAGACCGGCACGACTTCCATGTTGTCGGCGTTCTGCGGCAGGGTCACGATCCCCAGGTCCACCGCGCCCTCGTGAACCTTCTGCAGAATCTTGTGGCTGAAGTTCCGGTAGATGCTGATCTGCACGAGCGGGTACTGCTGCTTGAACTTGGCGAAAGTCTTGGGCAGAACGTACAGGCAGGTCGCTTCGTTGGCGCCGATATAGAGCTTGCCGCGCGGGGTCTGGTTGAGCTCGGCGACCGCCTGCAGGGCCTCTTTCTGCAGGCCCAGCATCTGCGTTGCGTAGCGGTGGAGGATTTCGCCCGCCGCGGTCATCAGCACCTTTTTGCCGCTGCGATCAAACAGCTTCTCCCCGCACTCCTGTTCGAGCAGCCGCACCTGGGCGCTGATGGCCGGCTGCGTGCGGAACATCTTCTCCGCCGCCAGCGAGAAGCTTTGCAGCTTCGCGACCTCAAGAAAACTGGCCAGTTGGTCGTAGTCCATGGCGGTCAGTTGAGCCTGGCGGGATATTGTATCAAATCTACCGACCGGTTGGGAAAAGGTATTCAGGGATAGGTTGAATGCCCATACCTCAGTCTTGGTCTCGACAAAGGGTCAGGCTCTCAGAAAGTCCTGAGCATCGATGCCGGCTTCGCGAAGAATGGCTCGCAGTGTTCCTTCTGCCATGTCGCGTGCGTGATGAGGGACGGTCACTTTTCGTCCGCTGGCCATGTGGCGCCAGACCTCGTGGCTGCCTGGCCCCTGACGGTCGAACACAAAGCCGCAGGCACGCATCCGGCGGGCGACCTCGCGGTACTTGAATCCTGAGAACCGCCCCATTAGCGGATGCCCACTGGGACAAGCAAGTCGAGCGAACGGGTCCTAAGTTTGGTGAGCGTCGGAGGGAGTGGGTCGCCGTGCTCAAGGCAGGACTCAACAATTTTCCGGGTTAGACCCTGGGCGATCTCCGTGGCCTCGGCGATGCTGCGTCCTTCGGCCACGAGGCCTGGCACGTCAGGGCTGGTCGCAAGGTAGCCGCCTTCACGCAAGGCTTCGATGTGCAGACGAATCGCGACTTCGTCGACCTCAACCACCTTTCGTTGGCGCTCCGGCACAGGACTTCGTTTACCCTTCATTCCCAGACACGCTCCTCACATCTGCAGGGATTTTAGCATGATGCCTTGGGCATTGGGGGAGGGAGTGTTGTCCACGCCTTTCCGATAAAGAACTTGAGGCTTACAGTGATTCGTCCACGGGGAGCCCCGCCCCTACAACGGGCGCGGGGAGCGCAGGGAATATGAGCTGAGCACCTTCATGTAGTTGGCGCGCAGGAAGGCGGCAGGTTCGGCCACCGAGCGCTGGCTCATGCTGCCCTGCATCTGGCGGATGGACTCGTACTCATGGTCTTCCATCCAGTGGACGAGCTCGGCGCGGACTTTCGCAACGTGCTCGATGCCGTAACGTAACAGCGCAGAGGTCATCATGGCCACGCGCGCTCCGGCCATCATGGCCTTCAGGACATCGAGCGCCGTGTGGACGCCACCCGTGATCGCCAGATCCGCGCGTACGTGCCCGTAGAGGATCGCCACCCAATGCAGGCGGATGAGCAGGTCGTAGGAACTGGAGAGGATCAGCGCGGGAACCACTTCCAGGCTTTGGAGGTCGAAATCCGGTTGATAGAAGCGGTTGAAGAGGACCAGACCGTCAACGCCCGTCTGGTCGAGCCGCCGCGCCATGTTGGACATGGAGCTGAAGTAGAGGCTCAGCTTGACGGCGACGGGAATCTTCACGCTCGCTTTGATGTTGCGGGCGAGTTCGCAGTGCATCTTCTCAACCTCGGCCCCGGCCATCTCCGGGTCGGTGGGGATGAAAAAGATGTTGAGTTCGAGCGCGTCCGCGCCCGCTTCCTCGATCTTCTTGGCGTATTCAATCCAGCCGCCGGTCGAGACGCCGTTCAGGCTGCCGATGACGGGAATGCTTACCGCCGCCTTGGCCTTGCGCAGGTGTTCGAGGTAGCCCTCGGGCCCCAGGTTGTAGTGCGTCATGTCGGGGAAGTAGGTCAGCGACTCCGCGAAGCTTTCCGTCCCCCGCCAGAGGTTCCGGTCGAGTTCCTGGCTTTCCAGCGTGATCTGCTCCTCGAAGAGCGAATGCATCACCACGGCCGCCATGCCGGCGTCTTCCATTTGTCGGATCTTGTCCAGATCCTCCGAGAGCGGCGAGGCGGAGGCCACCAGCGGATTCTTCAGCTTGAGTCCCAGATAGGTCGTGGAAAGGTCCACCATTACTTCGCCTCCTTTTCCGCCGGGGTGAGCTGCATGGCGGCCCAATTTTCATAGAGGCGCCAGCGCTGGTTGACGTCCTCTTGAGCGAGTGCGAGCAACTTCTTCGCCGCCTCCGGATCGCTGCGCGTGAGCATGGTGTAACGCGTTTCATTGTAGACGTACTTTTCGATGGGCAGCGTGGGCGGACGCGAGTCGAGTTGCAGCGGGTTCTTGCCCTGCTTCTCCAGCTCAGGATTGAATCGGAAGAGCGGCCAGTAAGCCGACTGCACGGCCGCCTTCTGCTGCTCGAGGCCGTGCACCAAGTCGTAGCCGTGCGCGATGCAGTGGCTGTAAGCAATGATGAGCGACGGGCCGTCGTAAGCCTCCGCTTCGAGGAATGCCTTGAGGGTCTGCATGTCGTTCGCGCCGAAGGCGACGCGCGCCACGTAGACGTTGCCGTAGGCCATGGCCATCATCGCCAGGTCTTTCTTGGGTGTGGGCTTGCCGCCCGCGGCGAATTTGGCCACCGCCCCGCGCGGCGTGGCCTTGGACATCTGCCCGCCGGTGTTCGAATAGACTTCCGTGTCGAGGACCAGTATGTTGACGTTGTGGCCGGAGGCGAGGACGTGGTCCAGGCCTCCATAGCCGATGTCGTAGGCCCAGCCGTCGCCGCCCACGATCCAGACACTCTTCTTCACCAGCGTGTCGGCGAGCGCCAGTAAATCACGTGCTTCAAGCATGCTTGTGCCCTGGAGTTTCTCTTTGAGCTGGCGCACGCGCTCGCGCTGCTCCTTGATCCCGGCCTCGTCCGACTGATCGGCGTGGAGCAGCGCCTGCGCCAGGTCTTCACCAATAGTCGGCGCAAGACGCTCCACTAGCTCCCGCGCGTAACTCGACTGCTTGTTGAGCGCCAGCCGCATCCCCAGGCCGAACTCCGCGTTGTCTTCGAAGAGCGAGTTCGACCAAGTCGGCCCGCGGCCTTCTTCGTTGATGGCGTAGGGCGTGGTCGGCAAGTTCCCGCCGTAAATCGACGAGCAGCCGGTGGCGTTGCCGATGTAGGCGCGGTCGCCAAACAACTGGCTCAGCAGCTTGATATAGGGCGTCTCGCCGCAGCCCGCGCACGCTCCGGAGAATTCGAAGAGCGGCCGCAGCAGTTGCACGTCTTTCACTTGGCCGACGTTCACTACGCGCCGGTCCATCTCGGGCAGCGAGAGGAAGAAGCTCCAATTCACCACCTCCTGCTCGCGGAGGGGCGGCTGCGGCTCCATGTTGATCGCCTTATGCTTTACTTCCGTCTTGCTCTTCGCCGGGCAGACCTGCACGCACAGCCCGCACCCGGTGCAATCCTCCGGCGCCACCTGCAACGTGTATTTCAGTTCTTTGAATTCCTTCCAGCGCGCCGGGGAGGATTTGAAGGTGGCCGGAGCGGTGGCGAGCAGCGCCGGCTCATAAACCTTGGCGCGGATGGTGGCGTGCGGGCAGACGAGCACGCACTTCCCGCACTGGATGCACAGCGGCTCGTCCCAGACGGGAATCTCCAGCGCGATGTTGCGCCGCTCCCACTGCGCGGTGGCGCTTGGGAACGTGCCGTCCACGGGAAAGGCGCTGACGGGCAGCAGGTCACCGTCGCCCGCGATGATTCTCGCTGTCACCTTCTGCACGAATTCCGGCGCTTCCTCGGGCACGGCGCGGCGGATATCGAAGCCGCTCGTGACCTGCTCGGGAACCTTCACCTCATGGAGATGGTCGAGCGTGGCATCGACGGCGGCGAAGTTTTTCTTCACCACCAATTCACCGCGCTTGCCGTACGTCTTCTCGATGGCGTGCTTAATGGCGGCGATGGCCTCCTCGCGGGGCAGCACGCCCGAGATGGCGAAGAAGCACGTCTGCATAATCGTGTTGATACGCACGCCCATGCCGGTGTCTTTCGCCACCTGGTAGGCGTCAATCACGAAAAGGCGCAGCTTCTTGCGAAGAATCTGTTCCTGCACGCTGCGCGGCAGATGGTCCCAGACTTCTTCCGGCCCGAACGGGCTGTTGAGCAGGAAGACGGCGCCAGGCGCGGCAGCCTTCAGCATGTCGAAGCGTTCGAGGAAGGAAAACTGGTGGCAGGCGACAAAGCTCGCCCGGCTGATGAGATAGCTCGAGCGGATGGGTCGCGGCCCGAAGCGCAGGTGAGAAACGGTGATGGCGCCCGCCTTCTTCGAGTCGTAGACGAAGTAGCCCTGCGCGTGGCTCTCCGTTTCCTCGCCGATGATCTTGATGGAGTTCTTGTTGGCGCTCACCGTGCCGTCGGAGCCGAGCCCGTAGAAAAGCGCGCGCACGGTCTTGGGGTCTTCGGTGGAGAATTCCGGATCGAACTTCAGGCTGGTGTTCGTGACGTCGTCCTCGATGCCCGCCGTAAAATGATTCTTCGGCCGCTCGGAGGCCGCGTTGTCGAACACCGCCTTGACCATGGCGGGCGTGAATTCTTTCGACGAGAGACCATAGCGGCCGCCCAGAATCCGCGGCGGCGTTTTGAACGGCGCCTGGCCCGCCGCCATCGCTTCGCTCAGCGCCGTGACCACGTCCACGTAAAGCGGCTCGCCCGCGGCGCCGGGTTCTTTGGTCCGGTCGAGGACGCTCAGCGTCTTCACCGTCGCCGGCAGCGCTTTGACGAAGTGCTCGACGGAAAACGGGCGGTAGAGGCGGACTTTCAGCAAGCCCACCTTCTCCCCGCGCGCGGTCAGATAATCGACGGCCTCATGCGCCGCGTCCGCTCCAGAACCCATCAGGACGATGACGCGCTCGGCGTCCAGCGCGCCGACGTAATCGAAAAGGTGATACGCGCGGCCGACCACGCGCGCGAACTTGTCCATGACGTTGGCAACGATCTCCGGCGCCGCCAGGTAGTAAGGGTTCACCGCCTCACGCGCCTGGAAGAAGACGTCGGGATTCTGCGCCGTGCCGCGGATAAACGGCCGGTCGGGGGAGAGCGCGCGAGCGCGGTGCGCGCGCACCAACTCGTCGTCGATCAGGGCGCGCATATCGTCCTCGGAAAGCTGCTCGACCTTCGCCACCTCGTGCGAAGTGCGGAAACCGTCAAAGAAGTGCAGGAAGGGCACGCGCGATTCGAGCGTCGCCGCCTGCGCGATGAGCGCAAAGTCCATCGCCTCCTGGACGGAGTTCGAGGCGAGCAGCGCGAAGCCCGTCTGGCGCGTCGCCATCACATCCGAGTGATCGCCGAAGATCGAAAGCGCATGCGTGGCAAGCGTCCGCGCGGACGAGTGGATCACCGCCGAGGTCAGCTCGCCGGCGATCTTGTACATGTTGGGGATCATCAGCAGCAGC
>JAIQGB010000244.1 GCA_020072905.1 Terriglobia bacterium
AGGCGCTGCTCTACCGCAAATTCTAGACAATCCCATTTGAGGGCGCGTGTCGAAAAGAACCTACTCGCGAGCCTGGATTTCCCCTTCGATACGGTCGAGGATGGGGACCCAGACGGCAGGATTCTGTGGGTCTTGGTTTTCTATTCCGAAGAAGACGTCGAAGGGGTAAGAGATCGCCTGCGCCTGATCAGCGCTCAATCCGCCTTGTCCCGTTCGCAGGTAAACCATGATGCCGCGAAGCTTCTGACCGAATGCCTGCTTCAGATGCAGCATATCGTAGGCTCTGGCTTTGAAGGCGCTGGTGCGGCTTGAAACCCACTTCAATTCTACTGCGACATATTTCTTACGCGGGAGCGAGATCAAGATATCGTTCTTGTGAGATAGGCTTCGTCCTGAAGGAAGCACATAGTCCAGTGCGCCTTCAGCCTCACAGCTTCCTCCTCCCAGACTCTTTTTGAGCTCGAACCGAGCAGTTTTTCCTTCGCCCGTCAAGGTTCCGGGCTCTCCTATGCGGGCGTACAGCGCCGTAACCAGGAATTCCTGAAGGGACTCTTCGTAGCCGTCGGGGGCCAAAGACGTTCCTCCTTCGCAGAGGCAGAGCTTATCCTGTCCGATGAGCGCGAGGCAAGCCTCGCCCCTACTTGAGCTTGGCGTTGAAGAATTCGACCATGCGTTTCCAGGCGTCGGCGGCGGCTTCAGCGCGGTATCCGGACTTGTTGTTGGGGTTCTCGAAAGCGTGGCCCGCGCCTTCGTAGATCTTCACCTCAATGGATTTGGCCGCGGCGTCCATGGCCTCTCCGAAGGCTTTCACGGAAGTCGGCGGGATGCCGCGGTCTTCCGCGCCGAAGTTGCCGAGGACCGGCGCTTGGATCTTACCAATGTCGGCGGGGTCGGTGGGCATGGCGCCGTAATTGACGACGCAGGCGGCGAGTCGCGGCTCGTGGACGGCAAGCTGGAGCGAGAGCCCGCCGCCCATGCACCAGCCGACGGAGCCGATCTTGTCCTTGTTCACGTCGGACCGCGCGGAGAGAAAGTCAAACGCCGCCTTCAAGTCACGCACGGCGCGATCCTGGGGCATGCCGCGCGAGAGTTCGTGAGCCATGGCCGGGTCAGTGGCAACTTGGCCGCGATAGAGGTCAGGCGCCAAGGCCACGTAGCCTTCCTCCGCGAATTTCCGTGCTTGCTCCTTGACCCAATCATTCAGTCCCCACCATTCCTGGATCACGACGAGAGCGGGGTGGCGGCCCGGCGAATCCGGCACGGCGAGATACCCTGTGGCGGTTTCATCTCCACTCTTGAAGGCGACCGTCTCAGTCTTGACGGACACTGCCAGACCCAGCACCGGAAACAGGACAAGACACAAGCAGAGAAGTTGAAGGATGCGACGCATTCCTTACCTCCACTACGAGGAATTGGGTGAAGCCCGAGAAGTGGATTATACGACGAAGTGTCCTTCCCGGCGAGATGTGACGGAGTCGTCTCCAAGCTCGAACCTGCGTCGGGTGATATCGGCCATAACCTTGCTATCTCAACACGGCATTTGCCGGACGCGCTGCTCGGCTGATGTATAATGAAAAATTGGCTCGACCACACTACGGCTCCGAGGGCGGCGCGGCCCCCGTCAGTTGAGCGGAGTGGACGCACTGGCCAGTCGGGGCATCTAACGCCAGGATGAAAATCTCTCGCCGAAACTTGCTGGGCTCCACCGCCGTTCTGCTGGGCTCGAATCTTCTGGACCTCCTCTCGACTCCCCTATGGCGCTGGCGCGGGCAGTCAGTGCTCAAGGCGGCGACGCTGCCGGTTGCCGAAACCCCTTCCCCGGTGGTCTACGTTGACGTGGCCCAGCAAGCGGGCCTGACCGTACCCAACGTTTGGGGGGGCGTGAAAAGCAAGAAGTACATCGTGGAGGCCAAGGGTAGCGGGGCCGCTTTCTTTGATTACGACCAGGACGGCTGGCTGGATATCTACCTGACCAACGGCGTGCGATTCCCGGGCGAGGAGCCCTACCCGGACGACAAGACGCCCATCCAGCATCTCTTTAAGAACAATCGCGACGGGACGTTCACCGATGTTACGGAGAAGTCCGGGCTGAGTCGCACCGGCTGGGGCACAGGCGTTTGCGTGGGTGATTACGACAACGACGGCTGGGACGACCTCTTCTGCGGCTACTGGGGGCACAACGTTCTGTGGCACAACAATGGCGATGGAACGTTCACCGACGTGACGAAGAAAGCCGGCCTCTACGAAGAGCGGGTGAGGTGGGGGGCCGGCTGCACCTGGGTTGATTACGACCGCGACGGAAACCTCGACCTCTTCGTCTGCAACTACATCGAGCTCGACATCGCCAAGGTCCCAGTGCCGGGGCAGACGGGCTACTGCCAGTGGAAAGGCATCCCGGTGATGTGCGGCCCGCGGGGCCTGCCGGGCGGCCTGAATATCCTCTATCACAACAACGGTGACGGCACGTTCACAGATGTCTCAGAGAAGGCAGGCGTCCTCAAGCCCGGACCGCGCTATTCCATCACCGCCATCTCCTACGATTTCGACAACGACAACTGGCCGGACATCTACGTGGCGGTGGACTCCGAGCCGAGCATTCTGTTCCACAACAATCACGACGGCACGTTTGAGGATATCGGCGTGATGGCCGGCTGCGCCTATAACGAGGACGGACAGGAACAGGCGGGTATGGGCCTGGGCGTGGCCGATTACGACTGCGACGGCTGGCTTGACATCTTCAAGACCAACTTCCAGGACGACACCTGCGACCTCTACCACAACAACGGCGACGGCACGTTCACCGACGTCACTTTTGTGGCCGGAGTGGGCGTGAACACGCAGTACGTCAATTGGGGCGCGGGCTTCGTTGACTACGATAATGACGGCTGGGCGGACATCCTCCATGTGACCGGGCACGTCTATCCCGAGATCGAGGGCTACAACCTCGATACCACCTTCAAATCGCCGCGCATCGTTTACCGCAACCTGCGGAATGGGAAGTTCAAAGACGTCTCAGCGCAGATGGGCCCCGGCGTCACCGAACGCTTCGCCAGCCGCGGTTGCGCCTTCGGTGATTACGACAACGACGGGGATATCGACGTCCTGGTGTTGAATATGAACGATCCTCCCTCCCTGCTGCGCAACGACGGGGGGAACAAGAACAACTGGATCAAGATCAAGCTGATTGGTACGAAGTGCAACCGCACCGCCATCGGTGCGCGCGTGCACGTCGTGACCGGAGAGCACCGGCAGACCGATGAGGTTCACACGGGGACCTCCGTCATGTCCCAGAGCGACCTGCGCCTGCATTTCGGTGTCGGCCAGGCCACGAAGGTCGACTTGATTGAAGTGAAATGGCCGACACTGGTTCGCGATAAGAACGGCAAGAACGGCAAACCCGCCGAAATTCCGCAAATCGAGAAGTTCACCAACGTGGAAGTCAACCAGATCCTCACCATCAAAGAAGGCTCCGGCATCATCAAGTCCGAAAAGATTGGCTCCTGAGGGTTGGCGGCGCGAAGAGCGCGGCTCCGGGCCGTTGGCGGCTTCCCTTGACTTGGCGGGCTGCGGGGCCTAAGATTCGCGCCGGTACTCGATCTCCCCGTCAGGGTATTGCCATGATGCGCCATCGTTCCGAAGTATGGGATTGGAAAGCGTCTTTGTTCGTCTGGGGGACGGTTCTGGTGATGACAGTCGTTGTCCCGGCCCCAGGCGCGGCACAGCAGACCGCTTCGGATGTCCCCCCCGATGCGACCCCCGAGGTCACCGCTGTCCGGCCCAATCAGGGAGCGCCGGGCCAAGAGGTCGCGGTGGTGATCGGAGGGAAGAATTTCTCGCCGGGCGCGTACATCTCGTTCTCGAATCCCGCCCTGCACGCTGTCTCGACGCACCGTGTGAGCCCCACCGAGCTCGAAGCCCGGATCGCGATAGGGGTGAAAGCACTGCCCGGAAGGGTCAGTCTTTTTGTGAGCAATCCCGGCAGCACCGTGGCGGAAGTTCCCTTCAGCGTTACGGGTGCGGAATCTGCCGCAGCACCGCCAGCGGCCCCGGTCCCGGCGGAAGCTGCTGCACCCCCCGCGGCGGCGCCCCCCACATCGGTCCCCGCGCAGGCCCAAACGTCTGGCCAGTCACCGGCGCCTGAGGTCAAGCGCATTGAGCCGCCTCGCGCCGCGCCCGGCAGCCAAGTGACTCTCAAAATCTCCGGCAAGAATTTTGCTCACGGTGTGAAGGTGGCTTTCTCCAATCCCGGCATTCGGGTCCTGGACGTCCAGGCCAACAAGGATTCTGAAATCGACGCACGGATTCAAGTGACGCCGGACGCGGCGACCGGAACGGCCGGGATGTTTGTGATCAATCCGGACGACAACGAGACGGAGGTCACCTTCGAGGTATCCAGCGAAGGTTCGTCGGCAACTTCCGCTGCCCCCGCCACTTCTTCGACGGCTCCAACGGCGCAAGCCCCTTCGACGGCCACACCTGCCCGTCAGCCTGCGACCAAGCCGGCAGCCGCAACCAAGGGCGCTGGAGATGCCTTGCAGTTCGATGTCATCAGCCTCGGCGACGTGGCGAGTATCCTGCAGAGCCGCAACAAGCCCAAAGGCACACTCTCGCTGACTGGGGGAAAACTGCGATTTGAAGAAGCGGGGAAGGAAGTCTTCTCCGTGCCTGCCTCTGAGGTCAAAGAGGTCGGCGAAAACGTGATCCTGGGTGTTAACACCGGCACCTTCCACATCATTCTCGCCAGCGGGCAGACATACAATTTCATCGCTGCGTCGTTTCGTCCCGCCGATAGCCAGTCAATCCTGGAATCACTTCGCGCCGCGCTGAAATGAGCGGCGTGCGGGGACACGGATTGCCACGCTCCGGTTGCCCTTGCGGCTTGTTTCGCTTACCATGGGAGAGTCAGGGGAGTCCGGGCCCAAAACTTGAGAGCAGGAGATGGTGATGAAAGCCCACATCAATCGCCGGGAGTTTATCCAGGGATTCGGTGCTGCCGCCGGCCTTTACTTTTCTCCTCGTGACCTTCTCGCCGCAGCCAGCGCGCCAACGGCTCCGGTCGCGGTCGCGAAGTGCCCCACGTACGGGCCGGAAGTGCGTGCAACTTTGGCTACGATGTTTGACCGGATCGGAGGCCTGGAGCGGTTGGTCAAGGGCAAGACCGTGGCCATCAAGCTCAACCTGACGGGCAGCCCCGCGGAGCCCCTCAGGGGAATGCCCATGGGCCTCACCACTTGGGTCCATCCCGACGTCGTGGGTTCAACAATTAGCTTGCTGGGCAAAGCTGGAGCGCGGCGCATTCGGGTTCTCGAAAGCACCGCGGACCCGGTGAAGTCGTTCGAGGAGTTCATCGCTGTGGCGGGATGGAATCCGCGCGATTTCGCGGGCGCCGCTTCCGGCGTGGAGTTCGAGAACACCAATTACGCAGGGCCGAGCGGGAAATACGCGCGCCTGACAGTCCCCGGCGGCGGCCTGCTCTTCAAGGCCTGGGACGTGAACCATTCGTACCGCGAATGCGACGTATACGTTTCGCTTGCCAAGCTGAAGGAACACGGCACGGCGGGCGTAACGCTTTCTATGAAGAATTCCTTCGGCATTCCGCCCTTGACGATCTACGGGACAGGCGCGGGAATCGACGAGCCGGCGAAAGTCACCAAAGGGCCGCGACTCATGCTCCACGACGGCGGCCGCCAGCCTTCCCGGTCCGCGCTGCCGGAGAACGATCCCACTTCTCCGCGCAGCCCGGGATATCGCGTGCCGCGCGTGACGGTGGACCTCGCCGCCGCGCGTCCCATCCATCTCGCGATCATCGACGGGATCTCAACCGCGGCGGGCGGAGAAGGCCCTTGGGTGAAAACCTGCCGGCCCGTGAAGGCGGGCCTACTCATTGCGGGAACGAATTGCGTGACGACCGACGCCGTCGCGACGGCCTTGATGGGCTTTGACCCCATGGCCGAACGTGGCACCGCGCCCTTTGAGAAGTGCGACAGCACACTCAAACTCGCCGAGCAAATCGGCCTCGGCACCCGCGACCTGAAGCGCATTGAAGTCCTCGGCGTGCCGATTGCGAAGGCGAAGCTCAACTTCCGAAACGCCTAAGCCGGATAAGGGATTCGAGGCTGGCCAGCTAGTCCTGCCATTTGCTTTCTGCCTAACACTTCCCCCTGTATGCCATATACCTTCTGCCACCCGCAGTTCTACTGCGGGAGATTCATGGGGCGCAGGAGGTCCTGAAAGTGCGGGTCGGTGCGCAATCCATCCAGGTCGGGGTGCTGATGACCAATATCGGGGCGGCCGACGGCAGGATCAGCCCGGGCCCGGCATTTGGTGACTTCAAAGGCCCGGTGGCAGCGAGGCAGGTCGAGCGTCTCGTGTTCCGGCACCGCTGGGTGACCTCGGTAGGCGATTCGGTCTTCTTCTGAGCTGACTTTTTGTCAAATATATCAAGAATTCTGTCATTTCGTCCCTTGACATTGCACACCTTTGGTCCTAGATTTGGGGGACCGTTTTCCTCGCAACTCTAAGCGGAGGTGCTTCGATGCGCCGGACGTTCATTACAGCATTCGCAGTCTTAGTGTGTTTTCTTTGCGTGGCAGAAGTGCGCGGACAAGAGTCGGCGACCACGGCCAACCCGTCGTCCAGTGTCGCCCCAGCGTCGAGCGGTTCCGTGCCACGGTTGATTCGCTTTAGTGGCACGCTACGCG
>JAIQGB010000245.1 GCA_020072905.1 Terriglobia bacterium
ATGCAGAACTCGCAGCCGATGCAGTTCTCCTGGTTGAAGTCGACGATGCCGTTGGCGTACTTCACAATGGCGCCGTCGGCGGGGCAAGCCGCCAGGCAGCCGGGTATCGATTCGCTGGCGCGCTTGTGCCAAGAGAAGCTCCAGGCCGATCCATTCTCTGGCTGCCTGTTTGTCTTCCGAAGTCGGCGGGGAACGGCGATCCGCATTCTTGTTTACGACGGCCAGGGGTTCTGGCTGGCGCAGAAGCGATTATCAAAAGGGCGATTTCGCTGGTGGCCAGCGAGTCGCGAAGTGGCGCGCCCTCTGGAGGCGCATCAACTGCAAGTCTTATTGGCGGCTGGTGACCCGACTGCTACACAGGCCGCACCCATGTGGCGACGAGTGAGTGTGAGTGCTGGAAGCTGAGAAAAAACTGGCGTAGGGCTTGCGTTCTATTTCGGCCTCTGCTACTCTCCGGCCCATGGGAACGGAGTTTCGCTATCGGGGCCGGGTGATCAAGGCAGTAGAGGTGGAGTTCATCCGTCAGTTGATCACGGTTCATCCGGGCGACAGTCGCCGGCAGCTTTCGCTGAAGTTGTGTGAGGTGTGGGGATGGAGGCAAGCCAATGGCGCGCTCTGCGACGGTGTCTGCCGAGGCCTGCTGCTGATGCTGGATCGGGCTGGTGAGATCTCGCTGCCCATGGCTCGCTGGGAGTCTCACCCGCCGGAGAGGAAGCGTCCGAGCCTGCCGCTGGACCTTGAGGTGACACCGCTCGACGCCCCATTGCACGCCATCCGGCCGCTGGAGTTTCGTCAGGTAAGGCGCACGCCCGCTGAGGCGCTTTTTAATTGTCTCATCGAGCAGTACCATCCGCTGGGCTACACGCAGCCGGTGGGCGAACACCTGAAGTACATCGTGTATACCATGGGCCGCCCGATTGCGTGTCTGGCGTGGTCGTCGGCGCCGCGTCACTTGGGCAGTCGCGACTGCTTTATCGGCTGGTCGGCAGAGGCCCGGCGCCGCAACATTCGCTTTCTCGCATACAACCCTCGCTTCCTCATTCTGCCTTGGGTCCGGGTCAAGCATCTGGCGTCGCATGTTTTGGGTCAGATTGCGCAACGGATCGCGACTGACTGGGAGCGAATCTACGGGCATCCGATCTATTTTCTCGAAACATTCGTGGACCCCACACGCTACCGTGGCACATGCTACCGGGCAGCGAACTGGGTGGTGATGGGGCGGACGACGGGCCGGGGCAAGAACTGCCCGAACAAGCGGCCCAACCGCTCGATCA
Organism: Terriglobia bacterium; assembly: GCA_020072905.1. Classification (GTDB taxonomy): domain Bacteria; phylum Acidobacteriota; class Terriglobia; order UBA7540; family UBA7540; genus JAIQGB01. Next base: position 1,275 of record JAIQGB010000245.1, read on the forward strand.
AGGAAGTGTTGGGCTATCCGCTGACACCACGCTTTCGCCAGTTGCTGGCGGAGGTAGAGTAGGCATGAAGCCGGCGAGGGAGCAGATCGAAGTGAACCTGGAAGAGTTGGCAGCGCTGCTGGAGCGGGCACGTCAGGAGCCCTTGGACGAAGTGGGCTATCAGAAGCTCCAAGGCGTTCTCGAAGCCTTTCGTTATCTGACCGACTTGATCGGCGACAAGGACACCACGATCAGTCGGCTGCGCGCGCTGTTGGCGAAACCGAGCACAGAGAAGACAAGCAAGGTGCTGGAGCAGGCCGGGATTAAGGTCCCTGCCCAGAGCAGTCCACCCGCAAGCGCGAATGGGAGTGGGAAGCCGAAACCGGGCCACGGTCGAAATGGTGCGGGGGAGTATCGGGGCGCCGAGCGGGTCAAAATCGCGCACGTCTCGCTGAAGCCCGGGGATCACTGCCCGGAGTGTCTGAAAGGGAAAGTCTACATGCGCAAGGAGCCAGGTCTACGGATTCGAGTGGTGGGTCAAGCGCCGCTGGCGGCCACGGTCTATGAACTTGAGAGTCTGCGCTGCAACCTGTGCGGTGAGGTCTTTGAGGCGGAGGCGCCGGAAGGTGTGGGCGAGAAAAAGTACGACGAAAGCGCGGCAGCCATGATCGGGCTGCTGAAGTACGGCAGCGGCGTGCCGTTTTATCGGTTGGCGGGGCTGGAGGCGAGTGTGGGGATTCCATTGCCCGCCTCGACGCAGTGGGAGATCGTTGCGGAAACGGCGGAAGTGATTCGGCCTGCCTTCGAGGAGCTGATCCGGCAAGCAGCGCAAGGAGAAGTATTTTATAACGATGACACCAGCATGAAAATTTTGGCACTGGCCAGGGCCAGTCCGCATTCGGTGGAGGTTGCGGAAGAGGTATCGAGCTCACGCGAACGCACGGGACAGTTCACGTCCGGCATTGTGTCCACGCGGAGGGGGCAGCGGATCGCCATGTTCTTCACGGGGCGGAAGCACGCGGGAGAGAACTTCGTGCGGGTGCTGGCACACCGGGCGGCTGAGTCAGCTCCGCCCATTCAGATGTGCGACGCTTTGTCGCGCAACTTACCGAAGCTGCCTCGGAAGCTGGAAATCATCGTGGGCTACTGCCTCGCGCACAGTCGGCGTCGGTTCGTGAACGCGGTGCCCAGTTTCCCCGAGCAATGCCGTTATGTCCTGGAGGCGCTGGGCGAAGTGTATGGCTACGATGCTCAGGCTGAAGAGCAGGGTCTCGTGCCAGAGGAGCGACTGCGCTTTCACCAAGAACATAGCGGGCCGGTGATGAAGCAACTCCACGCTTGGCTCCGTGCCCAGTTCGAGGAAAAGAAAGTGGAGCCCAACTCGGGCCTGGGCGAAGCGATCGGTTACCTGCTCAAGCACTGGGAACGGCTCACCCTCTTCCTCCGTCAGGCGGGGGCGCCGCTGGACAACAACATCTGCGAAAGGGCCTTAAAAAGGGCGATTCGCCATCGGAAGAATTCGCTGTTCTATAAGACCGAGAATGGCGCTGAGGTGGGCGACCTGTTTATGAGTCTGATCCACACTTGTGAATTGAACAGCGTGAATCCTTTCGATTACCTCACTGAACTGCAGAAACACGCGGCGGAGCTGGCGAAGCATCCGGCGGCCTGGATGCCGTGGAATTACGGCCAGACCCTGGCCCAGTCTGGGGCCGGAGTAGATTCTGGGTAGCCGGACCCTCCCTGGAGTACAATGCCTCTCGCTGGCCTAAAACCATAGTCTTCAGCCAGGCGGAATGGACATCTCAAAATGCCTGTAAAGCGGGGTTCCACGAAACGAAATCGCCGAGGGTTTTTGGCCAGCGACGGAACCCTCCGGAAATGTTCCGAGTTGGGCCGTATGCGCGCGTGTACACCAACGACGATCCGACTTTCACGATGGGTTATGGTATAGTAGAAACCGCAATTCAGGTTGCACCCCGTCCGCGGAAAGGGATGATCCCACCTGAATGAGACTTTAAGCACCGAGCATTGACTTCTCTTCTGCCCGTCACAGCGGACACCGGGCCATAGGAGGAGTAATGTCTCGTGACCTACCTGAAAAGCCGAATCTTCAATTTCTCAAGAAAAAAGCCAAAGAACTGCTGCGCACCAGGCGGCAGGGCAAACTGGCGGATGCGCAACACGCGCTGGCCAACGAGTACGGTTTCGCCACCTGGGCGAAGCTGAAGTCACACGTGGAGGCGCTGGGATTCAGTCCGGCGGAGGCGCTGAGGGCGGCGGTGTGTGACAGCGATGCGGCGCGGGTACGCGAGGTCCTCGAGCGATATCCGGAAATGCGGGCGAGGATCGACGATCCGCTGCCCGACTACGGCTTCGGCCAACACGCGTTATTCGCGGCGGTGCAGCGGAGCGATCGGGCGACCATCGACGTGCTGCTGCGCGCGGGCGCGGACATCCAGAAGCGAACCGAGTGGTGGGCCGGCGGGTTCGGCGTACTGGACGATTGTGACCCGAGCATGGTGGAGTTTCTGACGGACCGGGGCGCGGTGCTGGATGCGCATTCGGCGTCGCGGCTGGGAATGATGGCGAAGCTGCGAGAGCTGGTAGCGGGCGATCCGGGCGTGGTCCACGCGCGCGGCGGAGACGGGCAGACGCCGCTGCACTTCGCCTCCACGGTGGAGGTGGCGGAGTTTCTGCTGGCCAACGGCGCCGGGATCGACGCGCGCGATGTGGATCACGAATCGACGCCGGCGCAGTATATGCTGCGCGTGGAGCAGGCGCGGCACTACCCGCGGGACCGGCAGGATGTGGCGCGGTATCTGGTGTCACGGGGATGCCGGACGGATATCCTGATGGCGGCGGCGCTGGGCGATGCGGATCTGGTCCGGCGGCACCTGGATGCCGATGCGGGATGCATCCGCATGAGCGTAACGGAGGAATGGTTTCCGAAGCAGAATCCCCGCGCGGGCGGCACGATTTACATCTGGAAGCTGGGGGCGCACCGCACCGCGCACTCGGTGGCGCGCGATTTCGGTCACGAGGAGGTTTTCCAGTTGCTTTTGGAGCGGACTCCGGAGGACCTGAAGCTGGCGCTGGCGTGTGAGCTGGGCGACGAAGCGGTGTTTCACGAATTTCTGTCGAGGCATCCGGATGCGGCAAAAACGCTGTCGGAGCGGGACCAGCGGAAGCTGCCCAACGCAGCGCAGAACAACAACACCCAAGCGGTCCGGCTGATGCTGGAGGCGGGTTGGCCGGTAGATACGCCGGGAGAGATGGGAGCGACGGCGCTGCACTGGGCTGGGTTCAACGGCAATGCGCAGATGACCCGCGAGATTCTGCGGTTCCATCCGGCGTTGGAATTGAAATCGCGGGAATATGAGGGGACGCCGCTGGGGTGGGCCCTTTACGGATCCGGGAACGGTTGGCATCGAGATACAGGGGACTTCGTCGGAACGATTCGGGCGCTCCTGGAGGCTGGGGCGACTCTGCCGCCCCACGCGGAGGAATTGGAGCCCAGCGACGCGGTACTGGAGGTGCTGCCATGACGCGGAGCATGCGCCCCCTGTCCGTGACGATCCTGGCATGGGTGTATATCGGGGTGGGCACGATCGGCTTTGTTTTCCATTTCACCGACATCCACGCGAGGAATGCGTTTCAATACGATGCCATCTTGATCGAAGTCGTCGAGGTTGTGGCGATTGTGTGTGGCGCATTTATGCTCCGCAGCCACAACTGGGCGCGCTGGCTTGCCTTCGCCTGGATGGCACTCCACGTTGTCCTGAGCGCTTTTGGCGCGTTCCACGAGTTCGCCGTCCACTCTTTGTTCTGTGCCGCAATCGTCTGGCTTCTCTTTCGTCCCGCCGCTGTGAGGTACTTTCGCGGCGGCCGAACGGAACCGGCATGAATACAGAGGGTCCTGATACCCGTTCACGGCTACCTGCGTAAACTCAATGGCACAAGCAGACGTGGCTTTGACAGGGACCAACCGGTCAGGGTTGTTCTAAAAACTGCCGACGTATGGGCGTTACGCACTCCTGCCGGAAACTCACATCGTTCCGCGTTCATAGTTTGTTTTCCTTGCCCCGTTCATCGTTCATCATTCATAGTTCATCGTTGCTTTTCCCCTTCCCCGGGTATATACCGTCTTCTTAATATCCCGGTTATCGCCCGGCAGGCGCGCACATCGCAAAGAGCGCGACGCATGCGCCGCCCCCGGAACCGCGAAGGGTGAACCAGAGTGTCTGAAGAGGCATTCCGAAAGCTCCTATCCGCCACCAGGATTGTGGACACCAACACCCTGTACTTTTCGTGGACGGCGGAGTGGGAATCCAAGCGTAACACCCTGATCGTTCAACTATCTGACCTGCCCCGTTTGCTGGAGGCCCACCGAGGGAGGCGCAACAGCCCCTATGGGGCCAACCCATCCATAACTTTTGCCGACCCGGTGCCCACGCTCCGGTTGGCGAACGCCTGCGAGGCGTCCGCAAACTGCCTATACTCCATGGCAGAGATTGCCGCCAATTTTGCAAACCGCCTCAGCAAGGGCGAGCTGCCTTCGCGCTTCAACGCTCTCAGAAAAAAATGCGAGGCGAATCCATCGCTCAAGGCCGCCCTAGCCCTCGGTGATCTGCAGTGGTACAGGAAGGTTCGCGAGCTTCGAACAGAGTGGACCCACTATTCGTCAATCTTCATAGGCGAGGATGATGCCGGCCGGACTCTACTTTGCGTCAGGGAATATCGGAGGTCTCCGGCCGACAAGGCCGAGTTCAAATCCAGATTTTCCTGCACAGTGGGGGACTTGATCGACTGGATAGAGCGCGCACTGGCAACCCTTGACGGATTCGCGGGCTACCTCCTCGAGGAATTCGTGATCCCGTCCCTGCGGCCGAGGCTGGGCGAGACTCTGCGAGTCCCGGTCTACGACGTGAACGGCGTTCCCATCGTTCGGAATTGCCTGATGGCAAACGAGGAAATCTCTGTCCGAGAATGCTTGCGGCGCTCCGGTATTGAGGTCGAGGGTTGACTCTATTGCAACGGGTGGCGGGTAGCGGGTAGCGCAGACCTCCGTTTCTGAGGTCTGCGGCTTTGCCGGTGAACGAACCACGGACCTGAATGACGCAGGTCCGCGCTACTCGCTGTCCAATGGAAGAAGTATCCATGATGACGTCCTTTCTGCTAAGCATTCTGGCTGGCACAATTGTAGCAATTGCATACGGTTGGCTTTTTGCTCAAAGAGAGGAAAAGATACGGGGGGCTCTTTCGGCGAAACGGACAGCCTGGGCGCGCCGACGATACGTGAAAGCGTTCGTGGGCTCCGTTCGAGGACATGCTGGGGTGATCGACACACTGATACTAGGCCTAATAATTTTGACCGTCCCTTTTGTGGCTGCCGTCACAATGCACCTCGGTGCCAGCTACCTTGAGTCTCGCC
>JAIQGB010000246.1 GCA_020072905.1 Terriglobia bacterium
GAGCGGGTCCGGCAAGGGCTCGGTGCTGAAGTCCTTCGAGGACGTGGGCTTCTATTGTGTTGACAACCTCCCCATCGATCTGATTCCCAAGTTTGCCGAGCTCTGCGCGGCGCCGCGCAGCCGCATCCAGCGGGCCGCGGTGGTAGTGGATATCCGGGGCGGCGAAGCGCTCAGCCAACTTCCCGCGATGTACCACAGCCTGGCGCGCGATAACCTCAGGCCGTCCTTGGTCTTCTTGGAGGCGACGGATCAGGCCCTGGTGCGTCGCTTCGAGGAAACCCGGCGGCCCCATCCTCTCGGCCGTGACCTGCCGGTGCGCGAGGGCATCCGCTTGGAGCGCATGCTGCTCAAACCCATGCGTCAGCTCGCCGATGCGGTCATCGACACCACGCGCATGAACGTCCACGAACTCCGCGATTTCATTCAGGCCCGGTTTGGCGGCCATTCGGCGCGGAAGGGCATGCTGGTTTCCGCGGTGTCTTTCGGTTTTCGCTTTGGCGTGCCGACGGAGGCTGACCTGGTTTTCGACGTGCGATTTCTCCCCAACCCGAACTACGTGCCGCGCTTGAAAAACAAAAACGGCAAGGATGCCGCCGTGCGGCGCTTCATCGACTCCTACCCGCAAACCCGCGAATTCATGAGGCGCCTGATGGACTTGCTGCTCTATCTCCTTCCTAACTATCTCCGGGAAGGGAAGAGCTACCTGACTATCGCCATCGGATGTACGGGCGGGCGGCACCGCTCGGTGGCCCTGGCCGAAGAGGTCGCTGCGCTGCTCGCCCGGGATGGGTACAGGACCAAGACCATGCATCGGGATCTCGGCAAGGCTTCCGCCTAGTCATGCTGTGGCCAGCTGTCGCATGACTCGCCCAGAGCGCTTTCCGGTTCGAGCCCAAAGGGCTAAGTGAACAACGTCATCGCGGTGGATATCGGTGGGACGCATTTCCGCGTGGGGCTCTTTGACGAAGAGGGCCGGCGGCTCCTGGTGAATGAGCATGCCACGCTCCGCGACGGGGGGCGCGACTGGATGCTCCAGCAGGTCCGCGATCACTGCCGCGGCCTCGTGGAAAAGAGCGATTACCCGGTAACGGCCTGCGGTGTGAGCTTCGGCGGGCCGGTGGACTTCGAGCGGCAACGCGTGACCTCGCTTCACGCGCCCGGTTGGGAGGATTTTCCCCTGGGCGAGTGGACGCGGGAGACGCTGGGCCTTCCCTGCCGGCTCGATAACGATGCCAACGCCGGCGCGCTGGGCGAGTTTCGTTACGGCGCCGGTCGCGGCCTGCGCTCGCTGGTCTATGTCACGATCAGCACCGGCATTGGTGGCGGCCTGATTTCGGACGGGCGGCTGATTCGCGGCCGGGACAGCATGGCGGGAGAGATCGGCCACCTACCGGTTTCCGAGAACGGCGTGCTTTGCTCCTGTGGCGCGCGGGGCTGCCTGGAAACCTTCTGCTCGGGGACGGCGATCGCCCAGCGCGGACAGGAGTGGGCCACTCGCCGGCCAGAATCCGTGGCCCGCATGATTGAGATGAGCGGAGGCGTCATCGAAAACATCACGGCCCAAGCTGTTGTCCAGGCGGCGGCGGAGGGCAACATGGCTGCCGAGGGGATCCTCCGCGAGGTGGGCCGCTGGCTGGGAAGGGCTTTGTTGGTCGTGATCCGTCTCTTGAACCCTGACAAGATCGTGCTGGGGGGCGGAGTCGCGCAGGCGGGCAAACTCCTCATCGACCCTGTGCACGAGGCCCTCGACGAGTTGAAATCTCCCACCATCCGGTATTCGACGGAAATCGTCCTGGCGGAATTGGGGACGTTCTCTCCCCTTTACGGGGCGGCGGCCTTGGCTTTGGAGGCGGCCCCAAGCCAAGCTTAGTGGGTCTAGAGTAAACATTCACGGGGCCGCGAGAATCCGCGGTTAACTGATTGAAAATAAGCGGGTTCGTGGTGAAGCCTCCTCTCCAGGACCGGGACAATCGCCCTTATAGCTTGACTCCCCTTTCCGCGCGGAACTACCATTGCTAGTCTGGAGGTTTCTTCTCGTCCCGCGCGCCGGGGCCTGACCACGGATGAGCCAACTCAAGCGCCTGCTAAGTTTTATCCGTCCTTACAGCTTGCGGTTCGTCGTCGCTGTGGTTCTGATGGCGGCGGTGGGAGCCTGCGAGGCACTCCGCATCCTGCTCATCCAGCCGGTGTTCGACCGCGTCCTCGACCCCCGAGCGAGCTCCGGACCCATCCGGCTCTTCCAGATGCCGTTCGGCGGCCAAAGCATCTATTTGCAGGATTTCCTCCCACACTGGGTTCACAACGTCTGGACGATGGTGGCGATTGCCCTCATCGCCGTGACGGTGGCGAAGGGACTGGCGGAATTTCTCGCCACTTACTTCATCAACTACGTCGGCCATTCGGTGGTCCGAGACCTGAGGAATCTCCTCTATTCCCGGATCATTCAGCAGTCCATCAGCTTTTTCACCCGGAATCCGACCGGGCGCCTGATGTCCGCGATCACCAACGACATCGAGAAGATCCAGAACGCTGTTTCCCAGGTCTCGGCGGATTTTCTCAAAGAGTGCTTCACGCTGGTCGGGCTAATGGCCGTGGTCTTCTATGTTGATTGGCAACTGGCGCTCCTCTCGCTGGTGCTCGTGCCTTTCGTGGTGTTTCCCTCCGCCAACCTGGGCCGGTACATCCGCGTCTCCAGTCGTTCCAGCCAGGACAAGATGGCGGAAATCAACAACGTACTGCAGGAGACCTTCACGGGCATTCGGATTGTCAAAGCCTTTGTCATGGAACCGTTCGAGGTGGCGAAGTTCAAGGCGGCCACGCGTCGCCTGCTGAAGATCAACCTGCGCTGGGTGCGCGCCCAGGCCGCCACCTCTCCGCTCATGGAGATCCTGGGCGCGGTGACGATCGCCGGACTGCTGCTTTACGCGCGCAACGCGATTCTCCATCACGCGCAGACCACAGGGGGCTTCGTGGTATTCCTCGTGGCTCTCTTCAAGATGTATGAGCCCATCAAGCGCCTGACTGGCGTCAACAACGCCTTGCAGCAGGCCATCGGGGCCTCTGAAAAGGTGTTCGAATTCTTGGATGTGCGCTCGGAGGTCGTGGAGAAGCCGGGTGCCATCAACCTGCCGCCTTTCCAGAAGGAGATCGTTTTCGACCACGTGGACTTCGAATACGAAGACGGTGTGCCGCTCCTCCAGGACGTGAATCTGCGTATCGCCCAGGGAGAAGTTGTGGCCATCGTGGGTTCCAGCGGGGCGGGGAAGACCACCCTGGCGAATTTGATCCCACGGTTTTTCGACGTCACGCGGGGGCGGATTTTTGTCGACGGGCAAGACGTCCGCGATGTGACGATCAGCTCCGTGCGCGGTCAGATCGGTATGGTCACCCAGGAGACCATCCTGTTTAACGACACGGTCTTCAACAACATCTGTTACGGCCGGAAGCCCCAGAATGAGGCAGAAGTTGTGGAAGCGGCGCGGGTGGCCCTGGCTCACGATTTCATTATGGAAATGCCGCAGGGTTATCAGACCGTGATCGGCGAGCGCGGCCAGCGCCTCTCCGGCGGCCAGCGCCAGCGCATTGCCGTCGCTCGGGCGCTCTACAAGAACGCGCCACTGCTTATCCTGGATGAGGCGACCTCCGAGCTCGATACCGAGTCAGAGATGTTGGTGCAGCGGGCGCTCAATAACCTCATGTCCGGGAGGACCGTGCTCGTCATCGCGCACCGCCTTTCGACGGTGCGCCGCGCCGACCGCATCGTCGTGCTCGACCGAGGCACCGTCTCCGAGATCGGCACGCACGACGACTTGGTCAACCGGGGCGGAATCTATCAACGGCTGCACGACCTGCAATTTGTGGATGCGGAGCCGTAGGGGAGCCAGGCGCCGGGAGTCAGAATCCAGGATGAGTGGTGAGTGGACAGTGAGTAGTGGACAGTGGATAGCAAGGCGGCTGCATCTGCCAGGTTTCTTGCTCTTCACTGTTCTCTGTCCACTGTTCACTACATTTGTTGGGAACTGAAGATGATTCGAAGCATGACCGGCTATGGCCGGGTTCGACAAGAGGAAGGCGGGTACACGCTCACGGTGAGCGTGAAGAGCACCAACCATCGGTTTCTCGACTTGCAGATTCGCCTCTCGCCCGGGCTCGAACCCCTCGAGCCGGAGTTGCGCAATCAGGTGAAGAAACACGTGGCGCGCGGGCACGTCGAGTTGCAGGTGAGCCTGGAACGCGCCGGCGCGACGGAACTCCGTCTCGACTGGAAACTCCTCAATGCCTACCTTGCCGCCCTGCAGAAACTGCGGCAGGATCTCTGTTTTACCTCGGACCCGGACCTGGTGGCGCTCCTGCGCATCCCGGGCATGGTGGCGGTCGGCAACGGCGACCTCTCCGCGGAGGAGCTGGACCGCCTGCGCACAGTTCTGGAGCGTGTCGCGGAGCAGTCCCTGGCGCGCTTGAACGAGATGCGCGCCCGCGAGGGCGAGGCGCTGGAGCGCGACCTGCGCAGCCGCCTGGAGCGCCTGACGACGCTGGCGGAGCAGGTGGACCGCCTGGCGCAGGATGTTCCGCAATACTATCGCGGCCGTCTGGAGAGACGCCTGCAGGAGATGTTGGCTTCCTCGGGACGCACGGAACTGGATCCCGCGCGGGTCGCCCAGGAAGTGGCCTTCCTGGCCTCGCGCTCAGATATCGCGGAAGAGCTGACCCGATTTCACAGCCATCTCGATCAGATCAGACGCCTGCTCTCCGAGGGTCCCGAAGTCGGCAAGAAACTTGATTTCCTGTTGCAGGAGATGAATCGCGAGGCGAATACGCTGCTCTCCAAGACGACGGACGTTCCGGAGGTCGGCTTGGAGATTACCCGGCAGGCCATCGAGATGAAAGCGGAGATCGAAAAGTTGCGCGAGCAGGCACAGAATATCGAATAGCGTTGGCGAGAGCAGCAAAGTCCGCGCGCGGGCGCGGCAGCATTATCGTCATTTCGGCTCCCTCGGGGTCGGGGAAAACCAGCTTGGTGCAGCGCCTTCTGGCGCGCGTGCCGAGGCTACGCTTCTCGGTCTCCTACACGACGCGGCCGCCCCGCCGGGGGGAAAAGCACGGGCGCGACTACTTCTTTGTGTCGCGCCGCGAGTTCCGGAGGATGATTGCAGCGCGGGAATTGCTGGAGTGGGCGACGGTCTTCGGCCATCTTTACGGGACCTCGCGCCGGCAGCTCCGGGAGGCGCAGGAGGCGGGCCAGGACATCCTGCTCGATATCGACGTGCAGGGACACCGGCAGGTCCGCCGGCGGCTGCCCGAGGCAGTCAGCATCTTCGTGCTTCCGCCGTCGTTCCAGGAACTCGATCGGCGGCTGCGCCACCGCCACTCTGACTCGCCGGAAGTGATTGCGCGGCGGCTGAATGACGCGCGGCAGGAGATCCGTCACTGGCGGGAATACGACTACCTGGTCGTGAATGATCGGCTGAGCAAGGCGGCGCGGGCACTCCAGGCCATCGTCGAAGCCGCTGGCTTGCGGCGTGAGGTCCAGCGGAACCGCGCCAAAGAGATTGCAGAGACCTTCGGAGGATAAATCGCATGGATTTGCCACAGATCGTGGATAGCAAGTTCCGCTTCATTCTGGTTGCGGCCAAGCGGGCGCGCCAGCTCCAGGCGGGCGCCAAACCTCTGGTGCAGACCCAGACCAAGAAGATCACCAAGGTTGCGCAAATGGAAGTGGAGGCCGGCCTCGTGCCGTATGAGGTCCTCGAGATTTCGGCTAGCAACGGCGACAAGGGGAAGAAGTCCGAGTCGGCAAAGTAGGGTGTAGGATATCGGAAGGTGCCGGGTGCCAAGTATCGGGTGTCAGTGAGTAAGATGAGGCGCTAGACCCCGACACCTGACACCTGGCACCTGAAACCTCTTTATGCGAGTTGCACTGGGAGTGACGGGCGGCATTGCAGCTTACAAGGCTGCGGAACTGCTGCGGGTGCTTCAGGATAGAGGCGTGGAAGTCCAGGTGGTGATGACGCGCCACGCCGGCGAGTTCGTGCGGCCGCTGACCTTTGCTGCTCTCTCCGGCCGCAAGGTCATTACGGAAATGTTCGGGGAAGGCGGCGCCGAGGCCAACGTCGAGAGCGCCATCGAGCACATTGCCGTGGCGCAATCGATCGAGGCCCTGGTGATCGCACCGGCGACGGCAAACGTGATGGCCAAGCTCGCCCACGGCGTCGCGGACGACTTTCTCACCACGCTCTACCTCGCCACCAAAGCGCCCGTCATCGTGGCTCCGGCCATGAACGTCAACATGTGGGAGCACGCCGCGACCCGGCAGAACGTGGAAACACTGCGCGCGCGCGGCGTACGCGTCGTCGAGCCGGACGAAGGCTATCTGGCCTGCGGGATGACCGGGGCGGGACGCCTCGCTTCCGTCGACTCGATCGCTCGCGCCGTCTTCGCGACTCTCGGCTTGCGCGACGATCTCCAGGACGAGATATTGCTCGTCACCGCAGGCCCCACGGAAGAGCCCCTCGACGCGGTGCGATTCCTCAGCAATCGGTCTTCAGGAAAGATGGGATACGCGCTCGCCGAGGCCGGGCGGCGGCGCGGCGCCCGCGTCATCCTGGTGAGCGGCCCGACGAGTCTCGATCCGCCCGCCGGCGTGGCGCTCGCGCGCGTTGGCACT
>JAIQGB010000247.1 GCA_020072905.1 Terriglobia bacterium
AGCTTGACGAGGTGACAGTCCGGCGCGCCCTCGCGCAGCGCCCAGAGCACGTTGAGCGTCCCGGTCAAATTGTTGACCTGCGTGAACACGGTCCGGTTGTGGTCGATCATGGAATAGGGCGCGGAAGGCTGCTCGCCGTAATGGATGATCGCTTCCGGGCGGAAGGCTTCGAGGACGCCCTCGACGGCGGCGTAGTTGCGCAGGTCGCCCACGTAGAGATCGATCGTCCGGCCCGTCACCTCTTTCCATACTTTGACGCGGTCATGCAACGTAGCGATGGGAATCAGCGGCTCGACATTCAGCTCCACTTCCCATCGGCGCTTGGCGAAGTTGTCCACCACGCCGACCGCATGGCCGCGCGCGGAAAGGTACATCGCCGTCGGCCAGCCCAGATAACCGTCACCACCCAGAACCAGGATTCTCATGATTGCCTCTCACAGCTGGTATTCAGAAATGTACCGCCCTCAGCGGATGCAAGGTGCTGCAAACTGCCGGACCCAGCCGCGTCACAGGTAACCCCCCTCCCGCGCCAGGCGGCGTAGTTCCTCGCCTTCGAGCGGGAGTTCCGCTTGCGTGGCATCGTAGCCCTCTTCGAGAGTCCGGCGCAAATGCAGCGCAGCCATCTCGACAAGCTGTTGGTCGGTCAGATACTTCTGCTCACGCTCACGGAGCTCCGTGAGCGTCGCGCAAGAAATCGCCACGGTCACTATCCTGCCGTCCACACGGAAGAAGCAATCGATCGTATCGCTGTGCCGGGTGGCAATTCCTGACATGAGGTGCACAAAACGCACCTGCACCGGTGTGCCGAGCGCTTCCGAACGGACTTCAAACGGTGCGGCAAAATAGCTCATGGCAGGATCTCATCCCGAGAAGAGCACACTGCAACTCGCAGGAATTCTCCAGAACGATTCGCCATTATAATCCATCCGCCACCCGTCCGGAGCGACAGGTTTAGGTTGAGGGTGAAACATCCCCGCCGGGTAGCAACCTCCGGCACGCCTGCTGCATCGAACGGACTAACCTAACACTTGTGACTACCAGGGGTAGTGGGTAGCGCATAGGGCAACCAAGTTACCCACTCCCCCCTTCCTACACAACTCGTCGCCCGAAACACTAAAGAGGTCAAAAATGCGCTGGGGGTGTTCTGATGGGCCGGCGATCTCCTGCGCCGCAGGATTTCCAACTGGGCCCGAAGGGCTCCGTCCCCGCTGGGCATGAACGCGCCGTCCGTAGGGCCGCCGAAATACCGACCAATGTGCGGCCGCACCCTCCGGGTGCCCCGCAGGGGAATGATGACAAACGTTTGCAAGCGAGCCCATCCATGGATATACTGGCCCTCCTGACATTCGTCTGCGGGCGAACCGAAGGACCTGCGCGTGGAAAAGCCGGCCCGGACAACCAAACCGCCTAAGCGTTCGAAGGGGAACCTTTCGGCGGCCAATCTGGTCAAAGAAGTCGAGGATTTGGGCGGTGAACTCTCGACCGTGCTGGAGCCGAAGAGCGTCATTGACTCGCTCACCGCCCGGCTGGTGGAGCGTTACGGCGCGGCCGCGGCCGGAATCTGGATGGCCAAGGAGGATTCTCCAGCGCTCCAACTGGTCAGCCGCATCGGCAAGTTCGAGTTGCCCGAGGATCCCGGCAAGGCGGGCGCCGCGGACACTCTGCTCAATCGGGCCATTACCCACCGCCTGCCGCAGACCCTCAACAACCCCCGCGGTGAGGATGACGTCCTGGCCCGCTGGGCGAAGCTGCACCGCATCAAGTTTCTGGGGGCCTACCCTCTCCTGGACGACTCCCGAGTGCAGGGCGTGCTCGTGGTGGCCTACACCAAGACTCCGGCCAAACCCCTGCTCGCCCTCTTCCGCCTCCACGCCCGGCTCGCCTCCATGGCGCTGCGTGACGCGGAACTTCTGCACTCGACTCGGCGCACGCTGAACAAGCTGAGCTTCCTGGTGGAAGCCAGCAAAGCCCTGACTTCTACGCTCGACCTCGCCGAATTGCTGGGGCGCATCCTGGATGTTGCCAAGACGCAGACAGAGGCCGAACGCGGAACACTCTTTCTGGTGGACGAGAGTTCGAACGAGATCTGGTCGCTGATTGCCCACGGCCTCGAAAAGCAGGAGATCCGCCTGCCGCTCGGCAAGGGCATCGCAGGACACGTGGCCCAGACTGGGGAGATCGTTCTGATTCCCGACGCCTACGCCGACCCCCGCTTCAACCCCGAGGTGGATAAGCGCACCGGTTACCGCACACGGACCATTCTCTGCCTGCCCATCCGCAACAAGGCCGGGAAGATCATCGCCGCCCTTCAGTTGCTCAACAAACTGACCGGGTCGTTCACCTCGGACGACGCCGACTTCCTCCTGACGCTTTCCGGGCACATGGCGCTGGCCCTGGAGAACGCCCAGCTCCACCAAGCCCTCCTGGACAAGGAACGCATGGAGAAGGAATTGGCGCTGGCGCGGGGCATCCAGCGCAGCTTGCTACCGGACCGCGCGCCGCTCGTGGAGGGTTTCGATATCGCGCTGCTCAACGAGCCCTGCTACGCGGTGGGAGGAGATTATTACGACTTTCTCAATCTGGGCCCGCAGACGCTGCTCACCGTGATCGCTGATGTCGAGGGCAAGGGGGTGAGCTCGGCTCTGGTCATGTCCAACCTGCAGGCCACGCTCCGCGCCTTGGTGCTCCACCTCCACTCGCTCGACGAAATCGCCGAAAGCCTGAACCGGATGATCCTGAACGACACCCGATCACAGAAATACCTGAGCATTTTCATCGGGCTGGTGGACGTGCGCCGCAAAGGGCTCCACTACATCAATTGTGGCCATGTTCCGCCGGTCATCGTCCGGCCCAACCACGACCCCATCCCGCTCACCGAGGGCGGCATGGTCATCGGCCTGTTTGAAAACGCCCGCTACCAGCGCGGGCAAACCAAGTTTCAGCGCGGCGACGTGCTCGTGCTCTGCACCGACGGGATCACCGAGTCCATGGATACCCTGCACGAAGAGTACGGCACGGAGCGGCTGGTGCAGTGCGTGCAGTCCGTCGCCGAGCAGACCGCCGCCGAGATCGTCGCCGCCGTCAACGCCGACGTCACACGCTTCTCCCGCCACGGGACGCACGTCGACGATAAGGTGATGATCGCCATAAAGGTGGTGTAGGAATAGGTGCTGGGGGCTGAGGACTAGGTTCTGGGTGCTGGGGACTGGGGGCTCGACTCTGGGCGCTGCGCAATAACGCATTCGATCCCCGCTTGGTTTTGCCAGTTTCAAGCAAGCTTCCTCTCGACTCTCAACTCTCTACGCTTGACTGTCAACTGTTGACTGCCCACCGCTCACTATTCACTACTCACTGTCCCCTGCTCTCTTAGCCGCAGTTTGACAACCTTCCCCTCGCCAAACTTCCTCGTCAGCCAGTCTTCCATGTCCGCGCGCAGAGCCTCCAGGTCCACTTGAAAGCTCGCCTCCAGCTCGCCGTCGGCCACCGGCAGTGTCCCATCGAACGCCGAGCGTCCCGTAAAGCTGCGCATCGAGAAGCTGTCCAGCCACGCGACCGGACACGGCCGCGGGCCGTCGGGTTGGAGCACTTCTACGCGAATCTTGCGAGCAAACATCCTTTCTCTCCGGGAGCGCGAGGCCAGTCGATCCCGCCTCGAGCGCTTGATCTTCCACTTGATATCTAGCCGCGTAAGAAGGAGAACCAGTTTCGCTGGCGCTTGACCCGGCGGGGGTCGATGGGCTCAAGGCCGGGAGGAAGGGGGCGCCCTTCGATTACCGCGCGGGGATTCTCCCGGAGGAGCAGGTCCGCGACTTCTTCCCCCCGCACCTCTTTCACCTTGCGATAGCACTGGGAGAGAATCGGCGGGCGGTGCTTGGGGTCGTGGGCGTCCGAGGCGAAGAAGTGGATCAGGTTCTGCTCGAGCCACATTTCGGAAAAATGCTGAGCCCGGCGCCCGAACCCACCGGTGTAGGACTTGGCCGTGACCTGGACCAGACATCCGCGCGTTACCCAATGGTAGAGCAGCTCCGAACGCTGCTGGATCAACGAATTGCGCTCGGGGTGAGTCAGGATGGGGATCAGGCTGGCACACTGGATTTCATAAAAGACGCGATCCATCTGGTCGGGAATGAACTGCTCGCCGAATTCCACCAAGAGATAGTTGGTCCCATTGATCGTGAACCGTGTCCGATCCTCGGCCGCCTTCTGGATGTTGTCGTAGGAAAGGTGGAAGTCGCAGCCCAGCAAAAGCTGGGGCGTATCGCCGATGGCTGCCTGCAGCTCGGTAAGCTTGGCGCGGTTCACTTCTACGTCGTAGTGATACTCGTAATTGCAGTGAGGGGTGGCGACCAGATGCGTGATCCCATCGGCGGCGGCCATCTTGCACATCGCAACCGAGACTTCGAGGCTGCTTGCGCCGTCGTCCACGCCTGAAAGCGGATGGCAGTGGATGTCAATCATCAACGCTCCTCCGAGTGGTGCACACCTCCCTCTAGGCGGAGGTCAGACTCTGCCGTCGTTACGTGCATCCATCTTAAGGACACCCTGACAGCAGACCGATGGCGCGAGAGGCTTACCGGTGCTCTCCTTCGCCTTGACTAGCTTAACATAACGGTAGCCCGTGCCAAGCCGCTCCAACGGCAACTACAGTTGCGACCCTAGAGGCTGCCTCCCGGCATCGTCTCACTGTTGGGACAAAAGCCAGCGCAGGCTGGAAGGCTCTTTCGCTTGGACTTCCGGGTGTGCATGAACCGGCCACTAGTGGGTTCCCCACGACTCAATGTCTGAGGCAGCTGATGCTCGCTCGATGCAAGCGCCGCTTGACCCCTCGTCTGCAATAATCCGTATTTCCGCCTCCCGATTCCAATAATCAGAAGGAGAGAGTTCGTATAGACAGCCGCATGTCGAATCCTCATCTTCTCGAGACTCGCTGAAAGAAAACCATTTAGGCGAAGGCTTTGGGGCGCTTAGGGTCAGGACGGATTTGGTATCTCGCGTGCCAGTAGTGTCCACGAGTCGACATCAGCGTGCTCCGGTAACGGCTCATGTCTGATGATCGATTCAGAGTTTCGACCCAACACCCGACGCTTGGAGGGGGAGAGCAATTTCCCCCTCTTTTTTCTTGCCCCCGCTTGATCCCTTGCTTTTGACTCAGCCCCCGGTCGTCGCCTCGGTGATTCTGCTCCAGCAGCCTGCGTCCGCGTGAGCCCCACTGCGACCATACGCTCTCCCGATCCTCGTTCCTGAGTCGCGAAGATTTCGCCGGTACACGTTCCGTCAGCATGGTCTATACTGGGGCCCGCACCGGAAAAGCTGGACCAATCCCGAATTGCTTCCTCAAGAGGAACTTCTATGTCGAGATTCACCCGCCGCGACTTTGCGAAGACCCTTGCCGTCGCCGGAGCTTCGACGGCCCTGAGCGCGCTACGCGTCCGCGGGGCCAACGACCGAATCCGAATCGGCTTCATCGGCCTCGGCAATCGCGGCGACCAGGTTCTGGACGGCTTTCTCGCCCACCAGGACGCCGAGGTGATCGCCATCTGCGACCTTCACCAGCCCTATCTCGATTTCGCCGCGCACAAGATTGGCACCAGCCCGAAGCAATTCAGGGACTACCGAAACGTCCTCGAGTTGAAGGAGGTCGATGCCGTGGCGATCTGCACGCCCGACCACTGGCACGCCCTGCAGACGATTCACGCCTTCCAGGCCGGGAAAGACGTCTACGGCGAGAAGCCACTTTCGCTTTGCGTGGCCGAGGGTCGCCGCATGGTTGAAGCGGCGCGCAAGTATAACCGCGTTACCCAAGTGGGCCTGATGCGCCGCTCCGCACCGGCCTGCAAAGAGGCCGCGGACTTGATCCGCAGCGGTGAGATCGGCAAGATCACCGCCATCCGCTCTTTCCACATTCAGAATGAGTGGCCGAAGGGCATTGGCGACCCGCCCGACGGGGACCCACCAGCCGGGTTCGAATGGGAGGCCTGGCTCGGTCCCGCGCCCAAGGTCCGCTACAACCGGAATCGCGCCTTCTACCGTTTCCGCTGGTTCTACGACTACTCGGGCGGCCAACTCACGAATTTCGGCGCTCACTATCTCGACTTCGCCCACTGGGCGCTGGGCCAGGACGCGCCTCTGGCGGTGACGGCCATGGGCGCCAAACTCGCCGTCGAAGACAACCGCGAGATACCCGACACGCTGGAAGTGCTGTGGACCTACCCGGGCGGAACGCTCGTCACCTTCTCGCAGTTCAACGCCAACGCCGCGCGGGCCGACCTTCGCGACAGCACCATGGAGGTGCGCGGTACCAAAGGCACGCTGTATCTTACCTGGAACGGCTACGAGGTCGTGCCGGAGAAGATCACCGACAAGGTCTTCCCTGCCCTCACTCCCCTCGATCGCTCGCTCAGCGGTGACTATGAATCGGGGCGGAAGCCCCTGATCGAGGCCAAGAAGTTCGAGGACAAAGACCCCACCGCGCTGCATGCCCGGAACTTCCTCGACTGCGTGCGCAGCCGCAAGCCCTGTAATTGCGACATCGAGATCGGTCACCGCAGCACCGCGACCACGCTGATCGCCAACATCGCGCTCAAGACGAAGTCCTACCTCGAATGGGATGCCAAAGCGGAAAAATTCACCAACCATCCCGCCGCGAACAAATATCTC
>JAIQGB010000248.1 GCA_020072905.1 Terriglobia bacterium
GCCACTAATACGCCGGTCTGGGCGAAGCCGGAATCGTCCGATTGCAGGCCGGTCAACACCAGGTCGGGATTCTCTCGTCGGATGGCGGCAGCCAGGGCGCGCGCCAAGCCCAGCGGGTCAAGCCCCAGGAACGCGGGGTCGTCGAGGTGCAGCGCGCGGTCGCCGCCCTTGGCGAGAGCTTCTTTGATGGCCTGCTGGGCGCGCGCCGGGCCGAGCGAGCAGACCACCACTTCGCCGCCGTGCTTTTCCCTGAGGCGCAGGGCCTCCTCCAGAGCGTAGGTGTCCGGCTCGTTGACCTCGAAGCTGATGTCGGAATCCTGGACCCAGGTTCCCGCCGCATTCAGCCGGAGAACGGCTTCGCGTGACGGAACCTGCTTCAGGCAGATTACGATTTTCATGGCAAAAAGCTGTCAGCAATCAGCACTCAGCTATCAGCGGGCAGCCGTCAGCGCCCCGCAGGAGCGTTTGCCCAATGTGGCCATCCTGAGCGAAGCGAAGGATCTCGCATGTATCCGCACAAATCAAAGGATGTTTCGCTGCGCTCAGCATGACAGGCATTGAACGCTGACCGCTGACGGCTGACTCCTGATGGCTTCCTTATTCAACGTAACGCTTCACGAGCAGCGCGGCGTTCGTTCCGCCGAACCCAAACGAATTCGAAAGGATGTACTCGACCTCCGCTTTGCGCGCCTGATTGGGAACATAGTCCAGGTCGCAATCGGGGTCGGGATTCTCATAATTGATGGTCGGCGGCAGCATCTGGTCGCGCAGAGCGAGCACGGCAAGGCCGGCCTCCAGGCCGCCCGCGCCGCCCAGGAGGTGGCCGGTCATCGACTTGGTGGAGCTAATCGCGACCTTCTTCGCGTGCTCGCCGAAAACTTTCTTGATCGCCAGGGTCTCGAGGCGATCGTTGTACTGGGTGGAGGTCCCGTGCGCGTTGATATACTGCACCTGCTCGGGCAGGATGCCGGCGTCGGCCAAGGTGATGCGCATGGCGCGCACCGCGCCATCGGCGTTCTCATCGGGCTGCGTGATGTGGAAAGCGTCGCCCGACATTCCGTAGCCCACCACTTCCGCCAGGATGGGCGCGCCGCGCCTCACGGCGAAGCCCAATTCTTCGAGAATCAGGATTCCCGCGCCCTCACCGATCACGAAGCCGTCGCGGTCGCGGTCGAACGGCCGGCTGGCCTTCTCCGGCGCGTCGTTGCGGGTGGAGAGCGCGCGCATGGCGGCGAATCCGCCCACGCCCATGGGCGTGATGGCTCCCTCGGCGCCGCCGCAGATCATCACTTCGGCGTCGCAGCGCTGAATCAGCTTGAACGAGTCGCCCACCGCGTGCGCGCTCGAGGAGCACGCTGTGCAGGTGGCGGAATTCGGCCCTTTGGCCCCCCAGCGGATGGAGACAAATCCCGAGGCGAGGTTGACAATGGACGCGGGAATGAAAAAGGGAGAAATCCGGCGCGGCCCGCCCTGCATGAGCGCCGTGTGCTCGCGCTCGATGACATCGAACCCGCCGATCCCCGAGCCGATATAAACTCCCGTGCGTTCGGCGATGTCCGGCGTGACCTTCAACCGCGCCTGCTCCATGGCGAACTGCGAGGCCGCCAGCGCGAATTGAATGAAGAGCCCCATCTTCTTGAGCTCTTTCTTTTCGACGTACTGTAGCGGGTCGAAGCCCTTCACTTCGGCGGCGAAGGTGACGGGAAAGCCGGTGGTGTCAAAATGCGTGATGGGCGCCGCGCCGCTCTTTCCGGCCAGGGCGTTTTTCCAGGTTTCCTCGGTCCCAATGCCTACGGCACTGACCAGGCCGACGCCGGTCACGACAACTCTGCGTACCAAGCGATGTCCCTCCTGTGGAGACTTTGAGGGGGCGACTCAGTTCTTGGAAGATTTCACGTGGGCCTGAATATAGTCGACGGCACCTTTCACCGTGGTGATCTTCTCCGCGTCCTCATCAGGGATTTCGATTTCGAACGCTTCTTCAAATGCCATCACCAGCTCGACGATGTCCAACGAGTCTGCCCCCAGGTCGTCAATGAAATGCGCCGTGGGGGTTACCTCAGCCTCGTCCACGCTGAGCTGCTCCACAATGATCTGCTTGACCTTCTCATCCAGCGAAGCCATCCGTCTCTCCTCCTCGGGTTGGGTGGGGCGGCCATTCTAGCTGTGGCCCCGCCAAGTTGCAAGGGTACTCAAGAACAGTGACCAGTGACAAGTGACAAGTGATGAGCCAGAATTCAGAAGTCAGAAGTCAGGAGTCAGAATCAGGGATTTGCATCGGGTCGAAAGACGGCAAAGGATAAACCCGACATAGTTGTACGTCGTGGTTATTCTGACTTCTGACTCCTGACTCCTTTTCCCTCTACTCGTCACTGCATGTACATGCCGCCGTTGATATTCAGCACGTGTCCCGTAATGTAGCTCGCCTCGTCTGAAGCCAGAAAGCGCACGCCGCGAGCGATGTCCGTGTCCGTTCCCATGCGGCCGAGGGGAATCAGGCTCATCATGCGCTGCTTGACCTGCTCGGGCAGCTTCTCGGTCATGGCCGTGGCGATGAACCCCGGAGCGATGGCGTTGACCGTGATGCCTCGGCTGCCCACCTCCGAAGCCACCGCCTTCGTCAGGCCGATGATGCCTGCCTTCGAGGCGATGTAATTCGCCTGGCCGGCATTGCCCGCCTGGGCCACCACCGAGGCAATGCTGACGATCCGCCCGGAACGCTGCTTGACCATCCCCGGCAGGATGGCCTGAATGCAGTGGAACGCTCCGTCCAGATTGACACGCAGGACGCGGTCCCAGTCTTCGGGCTTCATGCGCAGGATCAGGTTGTCCTTGGTGATGCCCGCGTTGTTCACCAGGATATCGATCTTCTGCCAGGCCTCGAGCACCTTCGCCACCGCTTCCTTGACGGAGGCGGGATCGGAAACATCCAGCTTAAGTGCCAACGCCTTCCTGCCCAGCGCCTCAACTTCCTTGGCGGTTTTCTCCATGCCTTCGAGGTTGACGTCGCCACCGGCGATGTCCGCTCCAACTTCTGCCAGGGCCAGCGCGATCGCCCGGCCGATCCCCTGGGCTGCGCCCGTCACAAACGCCACGCGTCCTTCCAGATTCACCATTGCTCCTCTACTCCTTTACAGATTCGCAGCGCGGGGCTTCCCCGGCCCGTCCCCGGCCCGAGCCGGGGCGGGCAGCCCCGCCTGCCGCCTTAAAAGGCGGCGCTACACCCTGTGGACTGCGGCGGAACTCAAACGCGCCAGCACCTCATTGAGGGTGGCGAGATCCTCCACGCGCAGGCATTCGGCCTGCCGATCGATCTGGCGGAGCAGGCCCGCGAGTACTTTGCCCGGGCCGACCTCCACAAAGAGATTCACGCCTTCCGCAATCAGCGTATGGATTGACTGCGCCCAGCGCACCGGCGCGGTCACCTGGCGCTTCAAGCCGTCCCGGACTTCGGATGCAGAGCGGACGACCCGAGCTTCAACGTTATTCACCAGTGGCACCTGAGGATCGGTGATGTCCGTCGCGTCCAAGTCCCGACTGAGCCGCTCCTGGGCCGGCCGCATTAGGGCGCAATGGAATGGCGCGCTGACATTCAGCATCAACGCGCGCTTCGCGCCGCGCCCTTTGGCCAGTCCCACGGCGCGAGCTACAGCTTGAGCGCTGCCGCCGATGACGATCTGGCCCGGGGAATTCAAGTTGGCCGGGGAGACGACCTCACCCTGTGCGGCCTCCCGGCAGACTTCCTCGACGACCGCCGCTTCCATTCCGAGCAGGGCTGCCATGGCGCCCTGGCCCACAGGAACCGCCTCCTGCATGTACTGGCCGCGCTTGCGCACCAGTTGTACCGCGTCACTCAAGCGCAGCGCGCCCGCAGCGACAAGGGCCGAATACTCACCCAAGCTGTGGCCCGCCACGAATTGCGGTCTCACGCCCTTTTCCCGCAACACCTCCGCGGTTGCCGCCGAAACGGTCAAGATCGCCGGCTGGGTATTCGCCGTCAATTGCAGTTCTTCCGCCGGCCCCTCAAAACACAACTTCGAGAGGGGAAATCCGACGGCGCGGTCAGCCTCCTCGAAAACCTCGCGCGCGCAGGGAAAAGTCTCTGCCAGTTCCCGGCCCATGCCGGGATACTGAGAGCCCTGACCCGGAAATATGAACGCAACCTTGGGCAAGAAAACCTTCCGGGGATTGAGTCATTGGCTCATTGAACCATTGATTCATTGCAAGACCCCGCAGTGCATTCAATGGTGCAATGACTCAATGGATCAATGACTCAATTCCTTCACCAGCGCATCAGCACGGCGCCCCAGGTCACTCCCGCCCCGAATGCGGACATCAGGATCAAGTCGCCTTTCTTGATGCGCCCGCTGCGCACGCACTCGTCGAGGCAGATAGGGATGGAGGCTGACGACGTATTCCCGATGCGGCTGATGTTCGAGTAGACCTTCTCTGGACTCAGCCCGAGGCGGTCCCGCACGGCATCGGTGATTCGCTGGTTGGCCTGGTGAGGGATGAAGAGATCCAATTGCTCGGCGCAGACACCGGCCTCTTGGAGTACCCGCCTCGAGACTTCCTCCATGCTCCGCACGGCCACCTTGAAGAGTTCATTGCCGCGCATCTTGATGTAGTGCTCGCGATCCTGGACGGTCTGGCACGTTGCTGGCTTGGCGGTCCCGCCGGCAGGAATGAAGAGATGATCGGCGTAGGCGCCTTCGGTATGCATTTCCTCGGCGAGGATCCCCGAGGGGGGCACCACCGGCCCCATCACCCCGGCCGCGACACCGTCGCCGAAGATTACGCATGTGGCACGATCTTGGTAGTCGAGATACCGGGAAAGGAGTTCGGCGCCGATCACCAGCACGTACTTGGCCTTTGCCGTCTTGATGAAGGTGTCGGCGACGGTCATGCCGAAGAGGAATCCCGAGCAGGCCGCAGCCAGGTCGAAAGCGCAGCAGCCGCGCGCCCCCAGGTCGCGCTGGATCAGAGCGGCGGTGGAAGGCAGCGGCATATCCGGCGAAATGGTGGAACAGATGATGAGATCGAGGTCCTGGGGCTTGAGTCCAGCCATGTCGAGCGCTTGGTGCGCCGCCCGAACGGAAAGCGAGGAGGTCGTCTCACCGGGGGCGGCTTGGCGGCGCTCCTTGATACCCGTGCGGTCCGTGATCCACTGATCGGAGGTGTCCACCAGCTTCTCCAAGTCAAAGTTGGTGATCACCTTTTCGGGCAGCGCTGTGCCCGTACCCAGAATCCCCGCCGATGCCATGTTCTCTCCCGGAAGAATCAGAAGCTGGAAAATGGAAACTCGAAGCTCGGCTTCCCGGGCAACAGGGGTTGCGACTTTCCAGTTTCCCGCTTACGGCTATGTCCGTCCCAGAGAAGCCCCTGCTAATTCGTGTTCGATCTTGTCGTTCACTTGGCCCGTGGCGAACTCCGCAGCCACGCGCACGGCGTTCTTGAGGGCGTTCGCGTTCGACCCGCCGTGGCAGATGATGCAGACTCCGCGCACGCCGAGCAGCGGCGCTCCGCCATACTCGGAATAATCCACGCGCTTCTTGAAAGCCTGTAGCGCCCTGCGCGCGAGCACGTAACCGACCTTGGCGCGCGTGGTGCTGGAGAGCGCCTCCTTCAGCATGCCGGTGATGACCTCCGCGACACCTTCGCTGGTCTTCAGCACGACGTTGCCGGTGAACCCGTCCGTGACGAGGACGTCCACGCGGCCGTTGTAGAGATCCCGCCCTTCCACATATCCGATAAAATTCATGGGCAATTGTTTCAGTCGGGCGTGAGTTTCGCGGGTCAGTGAGTTGCCCTTATGCGTTTCCTGCCCATTGGAGAGCAGCCCGACGCGCGGACGTTTGACGTTGAAGATGGCGCGATAATAGATCTCGCCCATCACCGCCGACTGTTCGAGGTTGTGCGACTCGCAGTCCACATTGGCTCCCACGTCGAGCAACACCGTCGCGGTCCCCTTGGAATTGGGGAAGACCGCGGCGAGTGACGGCCGTTCCACACCTTCAAGGACGCCCAGGGTGATCTTCGCCGTGGCCATCACAGCGCCGGTGTTGCCGGCGCTGACCAGGCCGTCCGCCTTGCCGTCCCGCACCAGGCGCGCCGCCACACGGATCGACGAGTCCCGCTTCAGCCGGAAAGCTTTGGCCGCGGCGTCTTCCATGGTTACGGCTTCGCTGGCGTGCACGATCTCGATGCCCAACCCGTGCGCATCGCGCCGCGCCAGCTCCCGCCGGAGGAGGTCCTGCGGGCCCACCAGCGTCACTTCGGCCCAGCGCTCTCGGGTCGCCAGGATTGCGCCTTCCACTTCTGGGCCAGGCGCCGTGTCCGTACCCATCGCATCTACGACGATGTGTCGCATGATTCAGGCAGGTTCCGGGTCTTAGGTGCCAGCCGAGCGAGGAAAGCGTTCATGGCGGGGCCAAGGTCCAGAGTGTTTGGCCCCTGATCCCTGACACCCGACCCCTGACACCTTTTCTTCCCTAGGCTTCCTCTTTGACCAGCATCACCTCGCGCCCGCGATAGTAACCGCAGTGCGGGCAGGCTTGGTGGGGCAGCTTGGGCTCATGGCAGTGCGGGCACTCGGCCAGCGACTGCGTTGCCAGATGGTCATGAGCCCGGCGGCGATTGCGGC
>JAIQGB010000249.1 GCA_020072905.1 Terriglobia bacterium
ATCGTCCAGCGCGGTCACGCGATCGAATGCCGCATCAACGCGGAGGACCCGGCGAACGATTTCCGCCCCTCGCCGGGGAAAATCACCGACTTTCACATGCCGGGAGGATTCGGGGTCAGGGTCGATACACACGCCTACGCCGGGTACACCGTTCCCCCGTACTACGATTCGCTGACCGCGAAGCTGATCGTGTACGCGCAAACCCGCGAAGGGGCGATAAACAAGATGGCGGGGGCGCTCGAGGAATTTGTGATCGAAGGAATCAAGACGACGATCCCGTTCCACCGCCAGGTGATGCAGAACGAGAAATTCCGCAGCGGCCGGTTTGATACGAGCTTTCTTGATACGTTCATTTTCGTAACACCCGGCGACTAACACCGCGCACGGTGCGCCGGCTCAACGATCACGCCGCTCTCAGGCGGGAGCATCACTGACTCCTGAAGAAAGGGCTCTCAATCATGAATTTTCCGGACAACCTGAAGTATACGAAGGACCACGAATGGATCCGCGTGGACGAGAACATCGGCACGATCGGGATCACGGATTACGCGCAGAAGGAACTGGGTGATATCGTCTTCGTCGAACTGCCCAAAGCCGGCGATCACGTCACGGCAAAGGAGTCGTTCGGGACGGTGGAATCCGTGAAGGCGGTTTCCGAGATCTATTCCCCGGTGGACGGCGAAGTGGTCGCGGCCAACCCCAAGGTGCAGGCAAGCCCCGAATTGCTCAACGCCGACCCCCACGGCGACGCCTGGCTCATCCGCGTGCGCCTGGCGGACCGCAGCGACATTGAAGGACTGATGACCGCCGAAGACTACGAAGCGTATATCAGCCAGGAAAAGGCCCACTGATGCGTTATCTTCCCAACTCCCCGGCCGAGCGCGCCGCCATGCTCGAAGCCACGGGACACCGTTCCATCGAAGAGCTTTTCAATCAAATTCCCGACAACCTGAAGTTGCGCGGGCCGCTCAACCTGCCCGGGCCACTCTCCGAGCCCGAGATTCTGGAATTCTTTCGCCAGGCGGCCAGCCAGAGCAGCCGCGACTATGTCTCGCTGCTGGGCGCGGGCGCCTACACCCACTACCGTCCCGTGGCCGTCGATGCGCTGATCTCGCGCGGGGAATTCTTTACCGCGTACACCCCCTACCAGGCCGAACTCGCCCAAGGGACGCTCCAGGCGATGTTCGAGTTCCAGACGCTGATCACGCAACTGACGGGCATGGAGGTCTCGAACGCCTCGCTCTACGACGGCTCGACAGCCACCACCGAAGCCGTGCTGATGGCCCTGCGCATTACCGGCCGTGAGAAAGTCGTCGTGGCGCGCACGCTTCATCCCGAATACCGGGAGGTGCTCGCCACCTATGTCCGCCACCAGAACGTCGAGGTCGCGGAGATTCCCTGCGCCCCCTCTGGTCAGGCGGACTTGTCGAAACTCGAGGCGGCGCTGACGCGGGAGACGGCCGCCGTGGTGATCCAGTCACCGAACTTCTTCGGCGCGCTCGAGCCCATTCGTCAGGTCGCCGAGCTTGCCCACCAGCAGGGCGCCCTGCTGATTGTCTCGATTGCTGAGCCACTCTCGCTGGGCATCATTCAGCCGCCACGCGACGCGGATATCGTCTGCGGCGAGGCGCAGTCTTTTGGAGTCCCCGTAGCCTTTGGCGGACCTTACGTGGGATTTCTCGCCTGTCGCGAAAAGCTCGTGCGCCAGATGCCCGGCCGTCTGGTCGGGCAGACTTCGGACTCCGCGGCCCGTCGCGGATTTGTGTTGACCCTGGCGACGCGCGAGCAGCACATCCGCCGCGAAAAGGCCACGTCGAACATTTGCACGAACCAATCGCTCTGTGCGCTGGCGGCAACGATCTATTTGTGCCTGCTGGGGAAAAAGGGACTGAAGGCGCTGGCGGAGCAAAACCTTGCCAAGGCGCATTATGCCGCCGAGCAGTTGCGCGCCGTGCCCGGAGTCGCCACACCATTCTCAGCGCCATTCTTCAACGAGTTTGTAGTGAAAGTTCCGGGCGAGGCAGAAGGACTGCTCGCCGCGCTACGCGACGAGAAAATCATCGGCGGGCTGAACCTCGCGAGATTCTATCCTGAATTAAAGAATCATCTGCTCGTTTGCGTTACGGAGACCGTGAGCCGCGCAGCCATCGACCGGATGCGCGAGGTCTATCGCCGAATCCAGACGCAATCGAATTCGAGTGGCTCGGCAGCCGAAATCCCATCAGCTTCCGTCGCACGCAACTGAAAAATGGAAAACCGCATCCGCCACGCCCGAACTCACATCACTCGTAACGAAGACCTGATCTTCGAGCGCACCTCGCCCGGCAAGTCCGGCGTGGAACTTCCCCCACTCGATGTCCCGAGCGTCCCTGCCGACCAGCTACTGGGTTCGGACTTCCATCGCGACGAGGTCGAGGGTTTTCCGGAGGTCTCGGAACTCGAAGTCATCCGCCACTTCACGCGGCTCTCCACGTGGAACTACGGCGTCGATACCGGCCTCTATCCGCTCGGCTCCTGCACCATGAAGTACAACCCGCGGGTGAACGAAGTCGTAGCGCGCCTGGACGGGCTCGCCACCGACCATCCCTATGCGCCGGAAGCGCTCGCGCAGGGATGCCTGAGAGTTCTCCACGAAACGGCACGCTGCCTGGCGGAGATCACCGGCATGGATGCCGTCTCACTCCAGCCCGCCGCCGGCGCGCAGGGCGAACTGACGGGCATCCTGATGATTCGCGCCTGCCTCGCCGAGCGCGGCAACCCGCGAAAGTACATTCTGATTCCCGACTCGGCGCATGGCACCAACCCGGCGAGCGCGACCATCTCCGGCTACGAGGTTCGGAACATCAAGTCAAACGCGCAAGGTTGCGTCGATCTCGCCGAACTCGACCGCGCCCTGACCGAGGACGTCGCGGGATTAATGTTGACCAATCCCAACACTCTGGGGATTTTCGAGGCGAAGATTGCCGAGATTTGCGAGCTCGTGCACTCGCGTGGCGGGCTCGTCTACATGGATGGCGCAAATATGAACGCCCTGGTGGGCGTGGCTCGGCCGGCGGACTTCGGCGTGGACGTCATGCACCTGAACCTGCACAAGACCTTCACCACGCCACACGGCGGCGGCGGGCCCGGCTCCGGACCCGTGGCGGTGAAGAGATTTCTTGAGCCGTATTTGCCCTTGCCGGTGGTGGAAAAAACCGCAGACGGAACTTATCGGCTCGATTCAAGCCGTCCGAAGAGCATCGGGCGCGTCCGCGCCTTCTGCGGGAACTTCGGCATGGCCGTGCGCGCGCTCGCCTACATTCTCGCCAACGGTTACGAAGGGCTCCGGCAGACGACCGAAGACGCCGTGCTGAATGCCAACTACGTGATGACGCGGCTGAAGGACCTCTACGACCTTCCCTACGACCAGCCCTGCATGCACGAGTGCGTTTTTTCCGACCGCCGCCAAGCCGCACGCGGGGTGCGCACCATGGATATCGCCAAGCGCCTGATCGATTACGGTTTCCACCCTTACACGACGGCGTTCCCGCTCATCGTCTCCGGCGCGCTGATGATCGAGCCCACCGAAAGTGCCGGCAAAACGGAACTGGATGAATTCATCGAAGCCATGCGCGCGATCGCCGAGGAGATCGAAGAAGACCCGCAGTTTGTCTTGAAGGCTCCCTACTCGACGCGCGTCAGCCGCCTCGACGAGGCCACCGCTGCCCGCAAGCCCATCCTGCGCTGGAAGCCCTGAAGCAGACCCTCCGGTGGATGTATACGAGTCTTTCCATCCGCCCTTGACAGATTTCCGTACATGCGTTATGGTTTTCCATATGAAGACAACTTTGCTCATTCCCGACCCGCTCTTCCGACGGCTTAAGCAGCGCGCGCTCGAAAGCGGCGAAACCCTCTCTGCCCTGGTCGCGGAACTTCTCCGCAAAGGCCTAACAGAGCCTCCCAAGCCCCGGCGTGTGCCGCCCCTGCCAACGTTTGATATGGGCCTGGCGAAGGTGGATGTGGCAAACCGGGACGCACTCTATGCGGCAATGGAAAGAGGCTAGGGTTGTTTGTGGCGGACACCAATCTCCTCCTCTACGCAGCGAACCGGCAAGCCCCGGAGCATCCGGCGGCGAAGGAATTCCTGCGTCAGTGGCGCATGGATACGGAATCATGGTTTGTCACCTGGTCCATCGTTTATGAGTTTTTGCGGGTGGCAACCCATCCCAGAATCTTTGAACGGCCGCTTACTATCACCAGGGCCTGGGACTTTATTCTGAGTTTGTTTTCCTCACCTTCCTTTGGCGTATTGACGGAAACGGACCATCACTCGGAAATCCTTGGCGACCTGGCCCGAGAATATCCCCACATTTGCGGCAACCGAGCGCATGACCTGCATATCGCCGCCGTGATGAAAGAGCATGGCATTTCCACGATTTGCACCGCTGATGCCGATTTCCATCAGTTCCGGTTTCTTCGCGTGGTCAATCCGCTGTTGGGCCAACGGTCCTGAATTCAGCCCTGCCCAAACCTCGCTCAGATCGTTAGGCACCGTTGAATCCTCCTTGGCCGCCGGCAAGCCCATCCTGCGCTGGAAAGCCTGAAGGCTCGTCCCCTTCACACCCGCCGGCAGGGAGGCTGCGACCTCGCCATTTCCCCCTTGATCTTGCGGGGCAAACGTACTAGCCTACGATCTCGCGAGATTGAAGGGGCGGGCCGTGGGCTCGCCCTTTTGGCGTTTGGGGGGGACAGTGGCGGACCTGCAGATTTGAAAAACGAACCCAAAAAGTCTTTTAGAATCAATAAGCCCTCCTCAGGGACATCGGTAAAGGCCCCTGTGGCTAGGCTTAGAGGGCGGACAATATGTCCCCTCTTGAGTTCGTGCTGCCCTGTCCCCAGAGGGAGGCATACGACTCCCTGGCGCATGCCGGGCACGTCAGCCTGCCCTACTTCTGGCGGCCGAAGCGATCGGCAAATCCTATCATGCCCGCCCGCCGGATCGGCGCGCAACCGGAGCGGTTTTAGTCACGGCTTTCCCCGGTTTATTTGCGCTTTACATTCAGCCGGATTACCGCGATTGGGCCTTATCTTCATCCATTCGTGCGTTACACGGGGAGTAGAGAGCGTTGATGAAATTCCACAAACTAGCCGTGGGTGGCACGCTGGCTGTGATTGCCGCGATTCCTGCCTTCGCGCAGACTCGCGTCGATCTGCGTACACAAGCCAAGAGTGTCGATTTTTCGGCTGCCGGTTCCACCAAGCCTTCTAAACTCGGAACGGATTTGCCGCAGGCGTGTTCGCTCGGCGAGACCTTTCTGAAAACCGATGCGCAACCCGGAAACAACCTGTATGTCTGCACGTCGGCCAATGTCTGGTCGGTCCAGGGCAGCCAGGTGGTTCCTAACTACGCGGCGCCGTTCACGGCCGCGGCTACGGTTACCGTTCCGGGAACCACGCACAAACTAAACTCGGCCAACCTGATGGTTCAGGTCTACGACGATCGCACTCCGGCATGGCTGGTTGAACCCGATTACGTGTTGATCAACCCGGCCACCTACGATGTCACCGTGTCGTTTGCGGCGCCGCAAAGCGGCATGTTAGTCCTGAGTGCGGCAGGCGGCAGTAGCCCCGCCGGCCTGGTTGGGGGAGCCGTGTCCAGCGTGTTCGGCCGCACGGGGGCCGTCAACGCCCAGGCCGGCGACTACGCATTCGATCAGATCGGGGGCGCTGTCGTCGGCGCGCAGTTACCCGCCGCGGGCGGCGATTTGGCAGGCACTCTTATCACAGCCACCGTAACAGGGCTACGCAACCGCCCGGTATCCGGTGCTGCCCCCGGGGCAGGCCAGGCGTTGGCCTGGAATGGGACCAGTGGCCAATGGGAACCGCAAACCGTGGCGACGGGTTCTGGTGGAGCCGGCATGGCCTCTCAGTTGGGCGATTTTCTGGCGACCCGCACCAGCGGCACAACCCTCGTAGTGGGCTCCAACTGCAGTGCCGCCACCCCCTGTAACGTCCGCATTGGCGGTGTAGTCTACAGCATCACCAATAGCGCCACCGTCAACCTTTCCTCCGGCACAGGCATGGCGTATATCTACCTGGATTTCGCCGGCAACTTGACCGTGGGGCACAACCTCGCGTTGAGCTGTTCCTCTGGTTGCGCCGCGGCATCGGGAGTCACCGCATTTCCGGCGAACTCGATTCCGTTGTTCACCTGGTCGGCCACCAGCAACACCTGGGACCCCACGGGAACAGACCGACGGGCCTTTCTCAGCACCAAGAGCCTCTCCGCGGGCGCAGGCATCGTGACAATCGAGGCCGGGCCGCAAACGCAGATCGCCGTAGATTCCGCCACTGTGCCTACTTATCTGACCGCCTCCGCCACACTGGATTTTCCCAACATCGTGTTTGAAACCTGTAGCGAGCTCACCCTTTCCCTGCCGGGCGCCGCAATCGGTGACGCGATCACGCCCGGTTGGCCCGGCAGCCTGGAAGCGGGCTTGATCGGAATGATGCGCGTGAGCGCCGCCAATACGGTTGCGGTCCGCCTGTGCAATTTCTCCGTCGCCGCCTTAAACCCGACCGAGCGACGCAGGGGGAAGACAATCATCTGCGTTCGTCCGTAGGGACACGCCTCCATTGATCCGCGCAGCCGGCCGAC
>JAIQGB010000250.1 GCA_020072905.1 Terriglobia bacterium
GTCGCGCTGGTCCATCGAGGCGAAGCGGTTGTCCTTGACCAGCGCCGACGAGGCCCACAACTGCCCCCAGGAGTAATAGAGGGTTTTCTGGATCGTCGCCCCGGTCTGCGTCTGATCGGTGACGAACGTGGTCGAGCCCAGCCCGCTGGGGTGGAGGAAGTACGTCTTGCTGTCCTGATATTTGACGAAGATGCGCCCGTTGAAGGGGACGTAATACGCGCCCCAACCCGCGTTATCGTAGGAGCCGATCGGGTTGCCGAAAGCGTCGTACACCAGCTCAGTGTACGCCGATCCGGTCTTCTTCTCTACCCGCTGGCATCCCCCCTGAGCCCCGGCCCCTGACCCCGCCTGCCCGACCGTTCGGTTGCGGCCCCTCCGGTTTCAATTGACTTTGCCTTCTGAGGATTTGATAATTTGAAAGGTAAAGCGGGACCCGAGTCACCGAGCACGGCAAATCGTAACGACCTTACCTCCAGCGAGGTTCAATGGCCGCGATTACGAATCAGGTCCAGAAAGCTCAAAAGCTTTCGCGGGAGTTGCTTGTCGGCGCCTACCGCACGATGTACTTGTCGCGGCAGGTGGACGACAAGGAAATCCAGCTCAAGCGGCAGAACCGCGCCTTCTTCCAGATCAACGGCGTCGGGCACGAAGCGATTGGGGTAGCCGCGGCGCTGCACCTGAAGCCCGGCTACGATTGGTTCTTTCCCTACTATCGCGACCGGGCGTGCTGCCTGCAGCTCGGCACGACGCCGCTCGATATGCTGCTCAGCTCGGTGGGCGCGAAGGATGATCCCTCCTCGGGCGGGCGGCAGATGCCTTCGCATTGGGGCTTGAAACCCCTCCACATCATTTCGCAATCGAGTCCAACGGGCACGCAGATCTTGCAGGCGGTGGGGGCGGCGGACGCGAGCGTCTATTTCTCCGTGGTGCAGGAGGCGGCGCAGCTTGCTTCCGGCTTCCACGCCGACGAGCTGGTCTACGTCTCGCTGGGCGACGGCTCCACCAGCGAGGGCGAGTTCTGGGAGTCGCTCAATTGGGCGTGCTTGCGCAAGCTCCCGGTGCTCTACGTGGTTCAGGATAACGGCTACGCGATTTCCGTCCCCGTGGACGCGCAGACGGCCGGCGGAAGCATTTCGCGCCTGGTCAAGAACTTTCCCGACCTGCTGGTGCTCGAATGTGACGGCACGGAATTTGTCGAGAGCTATGAGCATTGCCGGCAGGCCGTCGAGTACATCCGCCAGCGGCGCGGCCCCGCGCTTGTCCACGCGCACTGTGTGCGACCGTATTCGCACTCGCTTTCCGACGATGAGCGGGCCTACAAGCCCGAGGAAATCCGCCGCCAGGAAGCCAAGCGCGATCCGGTCACGCGCCTGGCGAAGCATCTGCTCAGCGAGCGGCTGATCACCGACAAGGAATTGAAGGCACTGCAGACGTCCGTCGAAGGCGAAGTCCGCGACGCCGCCGACAAGGCTCTGGCCGCTGAGCCGCCTTCGCCTTCCACCGTTATGGCCTTCGTCTATTCGCCCAGCGTGGACCCAACCGGCGAGCACTTCGATCATCCGCCCAAATTCCAGGGCGAGCCGAAAACCATGGTGGACCTCATCAACGCCTGCCTGCGCGATGAGATGGCGCGCGACCCGCGCGTGGTGGTTTTCGGCGAGGATGTGGCCGACTGCAGCCACGCGGACGATCTCGCCAAGCTAAAGGGCAAGGGCGGCGTCTTCAAGGTGACTCACGGTTTGCAGCGCCAGTTCGGCAGCGCGCGCTGCTACAACGCGCCGATTGCCGAGGCCAGCATCGTGGGACGTGCCATCGGCATGGCGTTGCGCGGCCTCAAGCCGGTGGCGGAGGTCCAGTTTTTCGATTACATCTGGCCGGCGATGATGCAGATCCGCGACGAATTGATCACCGTGCGCTGGCGCTCGAACAATGTCTTCTCCTGCCCTCTGGTAATCCGTGCGCCGATCGGCGGATACTTGGCCGGCGGCGCGATCTATCATAGCCAGTCCGGCGAATCGATTTTCACCCACCTGCCCGGCCTCCGCGTGGTGATGCCCGCGACCGCGCTCGACGCCAACGGCCTGTTGCGCACCGCCATCCGCTGCGACGATCCGGTCCTCTTCCTCGAACCCAAGCACCTCTACCGGCAGACCCATAACCGTTCTCCTTATCCCGGGCCCGATTACATGATTCCCTTCGGCAAGGCAAAGCTGGTCCGCGAAGGCACCGATGTGACCATCGTGACTTACGGGTCGCTGGTGGTGCGCTCCGTCCAGGCGGCAAAGACGCTCGAGCAGGACGGAGTTGAGGCCGAAATTCTCGACCTCCGCTCGCTCCAGCCCTACGACTGGGAACTGATCTCGGCTTCCGTCAAGAAGACGAACCGCGTCCTGGTGCTCTATGAGGACAACATCTCGTGGGGCTATGGTGCGGAAATCGCCGCGCGCATCGCCGATGAGCTCTTCGAGTCTCTCGATGCGCCGGTGAAGCGCCTGGCGGCCAAGGACGTCTTCATTCCTTATCACCCCGTCCTCGAGGACGCGGTCCTTCCGCAGCCGGCGGATATTGTGAGGGTCTCCAGAGATTTGCTCAAGTTCTAATGGTCCGTCCCTAGTTCGGCGACTTGGTGAAGTGGATCATCTCCGAACAGGGAGAAACCGTCCAGCGACTCCACAACCACTTCGCAGGGAAGTATCCTGGATAGTGTTCCCACTATTTGTGTACTCCGCCATCAACACTGCGCCCCCGGCGTGCAGTCTCTAGGAACTGGCAGCATGATTGCTGCACACTCGCCGGAATCATACGTCCCACGACGTCAAGGCTTTCATTCCGCAGGCTTCATATTCCCTACTTAGTTCTTGCTTGTGATCGATGATTCACATTATGTGAAGCACTTGTCTGTTTGGGACTATTTGTCGTATTTCCAAATCGGGTAACAGGAGGCGTCTATGCGGAAGGGATTGCGATTCTTCATGCTTGCTGGCTTCCTTCCTTTTGCGGTTTACATGTTGATGCTCCCACTGCTTGCTTCGGCCGCCTCGACAGTCACGGTTGACTGCAGGGGCCACAAGGCGAATATTAAGACCATCAAGGATGGTTTGGCCCAGCTACCGGCCATTGGGCCGAGCACCCTCCTGGTTTCCGGGACGTGCCATGAGAACGTGCTGATCCAGGGTTACCAGTTCCTGACCGTGCAGGGTAATCCGACGGCCACCATCGATGGGGGAACGGACATCAACCATGACGCGGTCGATATCTTCAGTTCATCGGAGGTCGCCCTGAACAACTTCACGATCACGGGTGGAGGGCTAGGCGTATGGTGCGGCAATCAGAGCCTCTGCCGCTTGAACAACCTGACGGTCGAGAACGCTCTCGACGTCGGAATATATGTCGGAATCAGGTCGATCCTTTACGTGGGCGACTCGACAGTCCAGAACAATGCCGAGTTGGGTTTGGGAACGAATGTCGCTGGCGTGCTCGTCGTGAGTGGCACCATGGTCCAGGGGAACGGAGCTGGGATCTATGTCTCACATGGCGGCGACCTGCTCGTGGGGAATTCCGAGACGCTTCCGACTCTGATCCAAAACAACGCCGGAGGAAGTGGCATTGCCACAGGCTTCAACGCCACAATGCGTTTGGACTCCGGTACGATTTCGGGCAACGGCGGCGACGGAGTGCAGCTAGCGGGGGGCTCAGCAGGAGCATTCTGGAACATAACGATCACAGGCAACTCGGGTCACGGCGTGCGCATTGGTGACCTCTCCTACGCGCAGTTTGGGGCGGAGGCCCAAATCACCGGCAACCGCGACCCGGATGTCGTCTGCGACCCAGAGCATTCCGCCACACGCGGGATTCAGAATGTGAAGAACAACGAAGGGACGACCAACTGCCCGGAGGAACCGCCGACAAAGCCGTAGCTGCCAGTGCGGTGGGAGCTGCAAAGGAGATCGGGGAACTCTGCCAAAACGGGGCTGGGGATTAGGGATTCGCGTTTCGCGAGCTGGGTTGTGGAATTGCTCCCGCCCGGAATCCGAACACCGCATCCCGAACCCCGGCCCTTGTCATCCGATTCCCAATTCATCCGCCTTTTCGAGCGGCGTTCCGCAGCGGCGGCAGATGACGGCGGCGCAGTCACCGCACACCAGTGGGTCGTCGACTTCCTGTTCGCAGTTCGGGCAGTAGAGGGTGGCCTGTTCTTCGCCTTCATTTTCTCCCATGGCTTCACCTTTGGGCTGGCAGTCCCCTCTACTCTAACTCACCGTCCCGGTCAAGGCGAGTCCGGCCTTGGCGGAATCCGAGTGGACACCTGCTCCACAAACTCACGGACCGCGCTCTGGACTTCCGCGAGCTTTCCTGTGAAGAAGTGGTCCACGCCCTTGACCCAGTGCAGGCGTTTGGGCTCGGGAAGGGTCAAGAAAAGCGCCTCGATATCCTCGCGCGGGCCGTAGATGTCTTCGGCTCCCTGCACGATGAGAATCGGCTTGTGCGCCTCGCGCAGGAAATCGAGACTTGAAGTCGCGACAGGCACTCCCAGACCTACGAGAGCCGCGACGCGCGGATCGCGCGCGCCCACCGTCAAGCCCACGACCGAGCCGAACGAAAATCCCATCAGGCAAACCGGAAACTGCGGGTAGCGCGCCTGGAGAAAGTCGAGCGCGGCGCGGACGTCATCACGCTCGCCGATTTCGTCGGCGAACCCACCTTCACTCTTCCCCACGCCGCGGAAATTGAAGCGCAGGGTCGGCAGCCCGGTTTGCAGCGCGGCCCGGGCGGCGCGATAGACCACCTTGTTGTGCATCGTCCCGCCAAAAAGGGGATGCGGATGGCACACCAAGGCTGTCGCTCGGGGGCGCCACGTCGGATCGAACTCCAACAGCGCTTCGAGCCGGCCTGCCGGGCCGAGAATGTAGAGTCGTTCGGCTTTCATATCCACCTCCGAAGCAACAACGCCCGCCCTTGCCGTTGGGGGTAGGGGCGGGGCTTGCCCCGCCCAGGGGGATGCAAGCATCGCCCCTACTGCAACATGCTGTGCTCATTAGTGTAGAATGAAAGTCAAGATTAGACTTTTTGGAGCGAGACCATCAAGCGTGTCGTCATCATCGTGCTGGTTCTGGCCGCGACGGCTGCGGCGTACTACCGATTTGTGCGGCGCGCGGCAGAGCCTGCCTCGACGGAAATCGCCTACATCCTGCCAGAGTCCGCACCGGTCTCCGACTCCCCGGCAGAAATTCGTCTCGGCGTGGCCACCCTCGCCGAGGGCGACCGCGTGGAAGTCCTCGAACGCACACCCCACTGGGCGCGCGTGCGCATGGAGGACGGGCGCTCGGGCTGGCTGGAAGCTGACGACCTCCTCGACGCGGCCTCCTACGAGAAGGGCCGGCGGCTGTTGGTGGAGCTCCAGAAGGAACAGCCTCAGGCGGCGGGGCACCCCGGAGGTCTGGCCAACCTACGCGTTGAGCCGTCGCGGGAGGCAACACAAATCGGCCAGCTAGCCGCAAATCAAAGGGTGGACATCTTCGATCGGCAACTCGTGGACCGCCCGACGGCGCCGGGTGCAGCGAATGCCGAGCCGGTGCGCGACGTCTGGTATCTCGTGCGCGCGGGCCGTGAAGCCGGCTGGGTTCTCGGCCGGCTGATTTCACTCGACGTGCCTGACGCCATCGGCCGCTACGCGCAGAGCTTCAACATGGTGGGCTGGCTGGTTCTCAACGCCGTTCAGGATGGCGAGCGTCAGGTCCCCCAATACCTGGTCGTGGATCGCGTCGGTACGCAGGAGTTCGACTTCAATCACATCCGAGTCTTCACTTGGTGGAGCAAGCGGCAAGAGTACGTCACCGCCTACGTGGAAAGCAATCTCGACGGCCACTTTCCCATCCGCGTGAGGCAAATCGACGGCATGCCCTATTTTCGTTTGCGCTTGGTGGGCAAAAGTGGAGAGAAATTCCAGAAGGTCTACCGGCTGGACGATACCATTGTGCGTCCAGTCGGGACCGTGGAAGGATGGGAAAGTGACGCGATGCCGGCCAGGCCCGAGCGCCGTGGGCGTCGCGGCCGACGGTAGACTCCGCCCCGGAGGTAGGCAGCCATCCCAGAATCTTCAGTCGTGATGCGCAAAAAATCCTCAGATTCCAGCGGCTACTCCTTTGCTCACCGCTTGGTCCGCGCGTGGCTGAGCTGGATTCACGGCAAGGTTCGTCTGCTGCACTCGGAGGCGATGCCCGCCTCCGGCCCGGTCATCCTGGTGGCGAGCGGCCCGGCGGGCCTGCGGCAGGCGCTCCTGCTGGCCACCGCGTTCGAGCGGCCGGTCAGTTGTCTGGTCGAGGAAGGTCAGCTTGGCGGCTTTCTTGCCGGTCTGGTGGGCCGTAAGCTGGAGATGATTCCTTATGAGCCCTCACACGAAGGCAGGGTGGCCGGGTTGAAGGCTGCGCGCCAACGGCTCGAGCAAGGAGAAGCCGTGGCAATCCTCTGCGGCGAGGCCACACGCAAGCCAGGGGAGCCCTCGACGGCGGCGCAGATGGCCGCGGCGCTCGCCCTGGGCGCCACGCCGCGCCTCGCCGGAAAACCCCTGACCTTCCTACCCACCCACATCTTGCTTCCCATCGCGCGCTCGCCGCGCCGTCGCCGCACGTGCTGGACGCCGCTTCCTTGCCGGCGGAGCGTGGCCCGGCGACGCGGCAAATCGCCGCGGAACTTGAGACGGCGCTGGGCGAAAACCCCTTCCGTCTCCCGCCGAAGGATGTGGAGGTTTTCTTGTCCGACCTCGAACAACTCCTACGTTCTGAGCTCGAAGAGGATTGGGCGGGGCGCGCGGATTGGAAGCAGAAACTCGATGGGTTCGAGATGAGCCGATTTCTCGCCGATTGGCTCGAGCAACTCGGCGCGACGGACCCCGGCCGCCTGATCGCGCTGCGCCACGAGCTCGACACGTACCGCGAGGAGCGCCGCCGCTGGTCGCTCCGCCAGGCGGAGGTCGAGGGGGCAGGCGAGTGGTTCCGATCGCCGCTCGCCCGGGGGTGGTTCTGGTTGGAAAGCGTCATCGGGCTTCCCGTGGCGCTCTACGGCTTGCTCAATCAATTCGCGGCCGGAGCCGTGCTCTTCGCGAGCGGACTGCTCAAGAAGGAAAGCAAGCGCGATCGCCGAGTCGAGTGGGCCCTGCGGGCCGCGGTGATTCTGGGCTGCTACCTGGCGCAGCTTCTGCTCTGCGCGCATTGGCTGGGACGCGCCACGGCGGGCTATTACGCCCTCACCCTGCCGGTGAGCGGCGCGTTCCTCTGGCGCTACCGGTGGCTCCTGCGGGCGCGGACGAGACTGCTGCTGCTGACGATGCGCCTGCCCGCGCGGGCCGCGGCAATCGCCGAGCGGCGACAGAGGTTCATCGCGGAGCTCAACGCCGCGCGCGACCGCTACGCCGAAGCGAGTCCCTCAGTTCGGAGTCTGTGAGTGTCCGAGTCTGTCAGTCTGCTGTTCCAGGAGTCTTAGAGTCCGAAATCAGGAACGGACCCTGAGCACGATCACGCGGGGCGCTAACGCTTCTCCGCTTCCTTCAGAATCTCGATCTTGTGCGCGATGATTTCGCCGGATTCCTGCAAGTCCCCGTCGACGTGAATCGTCTCTCCCACCTGCAAATCCTCGGGGGAGCCGGCGCTTCCGTCCGCACGGGTGATGGCGGTTTTGTCGTCGTAGCTCACGTGGAAGATGATGTTCCCTTCGGTGTTCACGGTCAGCTTATTGCCGTCGCGCTTGGTGATCTTGCCCTGGAGAGTGAAATTCATTTCCTGCGGGAGGGAGAGGGCAGCTGTGAAGGGCAGCGCCTTCGGCGGCGTTACCGGCCGGGCGAGCCCGGCCACGAGAGCGGCCACGGTCAACAGAATTCCCCGCACCATCATCAGCGTCTCCGCAGGAAATGCTTCGAAACCATCTTACTCCTCCCTTGGCACGGAGGGAAATCCTTCTAAGGCTTGGTAGTGGTCCGTTTCCGGTTTGGCGACAAACGGGGAATTGTGGACCCCCAGTCGACACTGCGGCGTCACTCGCGGGTAATCGTATAAACTTCGTCTAAGTTCGCTGATCGCTTCAAACTGGCTTCAGGAGCTGGTTCGCGCGCGTTATGCCATGGATCACAGGCGCGGAATTCAGTCGTCAACTGACATTTACACTGGTACCGTTTTCGGGGGGGCAGGTTACGGGGAGTTCACCGATCTCATGGTTCTGGCAAGTTAATGCGGTGCGGACGGCTGCTTGCCTTTGTCGTTGCGTGTCGATCATGCCGTGACCCTCTTCCCCGCCAAAAATATTTCTTCACCCAGGAGTTTCCTTGTGCTTTCCAGCAGCTCTCGGATCGGAGCCTGAACCAACCTTTCGATGTTTCCCGCTCGAATGACCTCGAAGGTGTCGAGAACGGTGCGTGGCCACTTGCCTGCTGCGGCGGCAGAAAGAAGTTTAGGCCTGCCCCCCACCATCACCACCTCCAGATCTCTTGTGGTCATTGCTGATAGTTTCGCGCAGGGCTTATCACCGGTATCCAAAACAGCCAGAAAGTCAGCCGGGCCACCCAATCGTATCGCTCCCTCGCCGTTCCTCAATCGCAACACTCGTGCGGCGGAATCCGTAACCAAGGAATAGATCTGTTTCGGATCGAGGCGGGCCTGATCACGGGCGGATCGAATCTCATCCAAGAGATCGCCCTTTCCAGTCAACACGGAATCACTTCCGAGCGCCACCTTCATATGTTGTGTAATTTCCCGGTCGTCCAGAGTTCTCCCCAAGGTAAAAACATTGGAGGTTGGGCACCAGACGAGCCCTGCCCCGCGTTCCTCGAGCAGAAGATGCCCCGCTTTGTCCAAGCCAACTCCATGCACGACCACAGTGTTTGAGCCAAGAGCCTTCATATTGTCCAGTCGAAAGATCTCCTCCTTGCTCCGTTGGTCCGTCCCCTCGGCCAGGTGAATAATGAAGGGACTACCCGGCGGCGTGGAAAGGAAGGCCTTTCGAACGTCCCCACCGAAGGCGAGTGAGTGCGCCCAGCCGTATCGGTCTACAACACGAATGGGGAACGCCCCGAGGAGTGAGCGCGGGATGGCCGCATTGTGATGGCAAACCGTCGTGACGCCGGAGAGCAAATTCTTGAGGGCTCCCCACCAGTAGCGAATTGGCTTGGGCACCTGCAAATGCTCGCGGACGGGTGGTCTTTGAGGTTGGTACACATCCTTCGCCCAGTCCTCGAAATTGAGGTACGGCCCCCGGCCAAGCCTGGGGAAGAGATTGAATTCCAAATGATCGTGCGCGTTAATGAGCCCGGGGAGCAGCAAATAGCCGGACAGATCGATGGCGCACAAAGCCTCAGGCAAACGAGCGGATGAATAATTCCCGGCGGCCGGGCGCACCGTCTTGATCGCCGCGATGCGTCCATTGCAAATCTCAACCTCAGCCTTGACGGCCGAGTCGGCATCAAGCGCCACGCGAGCGCCGACAAGCCTGCACGACGTCAACTGCCGCGCCCCTGCGGGCTCGGCCGGATTTTCCACAAAGGTTGACTCGCTCATTTCTTCTCGCTGGGATCGCAGCATCTGCCTGCGAATTGAAAATCCAGTATGAATATGGCAGGCACTCCTCGGATGGAATCGAACATGGAGAGCTTCCCCGCTCGTTCGAAGATGATTCGCTCGGGTTCATCAATGTGAGGTTCCATCTTTTGCATAAGAGCGAAGCCTGACTGCTCAAACGCTTTGCCTATGGTTCCCATGGAATAGGCGAAGCTGGCGATTTCAATAGCCCGACCTCCCCAGTGGAAAGAGCGCTTCCAGCCGCGACGGTGTCCCTCGGGGTGAACATCTGAAACAAGTACGTGGGCGCCTGGCCGTGAGATTCTGGCGAACTCACTCGCAAGTGCGGCAAGGTCGGGAATGTAACTGACGGCGAATGAACACAGGCTCATGTGGATGGATGTGCTGGGTAGCGGAAGCGTGAGACAATCTGCGCGTACCAACGCTCCCGCAAGGGCCGGCTTGGCGAATGCGACTTGCAACATTTCTTGGGAAATGTCGACACCGACACCATAACCCGCCCCTCGAGAGAGTAGCCGCGCCAGCCAGCGCCCCGTTCCGCAAGCTACATCCAGAACAAACTTGTCCGTTAACTCCGGGAGGAGCGGCTCCATCGCGCGCTCTTCCAGCGCCAGCAAAGGATTGGTCCCGTCGTCGTAGGTTTCCGCCCAGAGCGCGTGCGCCTGCATAGCCGGCAAGGGGCCGGCGGCGGACCACTCAGGTTCCAAGCCCGAATTCATAAACTCTCCACTTTGGGCTTACGCAAGTTGATGAATCTCTGCGCCCATTCCAATTCCCTGGGCCAGCCGTAAAATTCCAAACCATAACGCCACGCGCTCAAGCTCTTCAGCAGGTAGCGCCCCCACTCCGGCAAGCGGATGTCCTGCACGGTGGGCCAACGCGACGCCACGATGAGTTCAAAGTTGTCGATGAGCCGCTTGGTGGAGGTTCGCAGCCAAGGTGAAACCGGGTCCTGGCGGGTCGTGAAGTTGTACCAGTGCTCGGTGGCCCATTCCTCGACGGTCTGCGGGAAGGGGACCTGACCGTCGATGTTTCCGTACATGCCGGTTCGCTGAGGCACCGGAATGTAGTGCTGAAGGATGATTTCCGAATCGGGATTGATCTTCTTGATCCAGCGAATGAACCGCAGGCACTCGCGCGTATCGCGCTCCGGATCATGCGGGTTGCCGACCACGAAGGAGAATTCCGGAATGATTCCAAAGCTCCGAATCCGGCGCGCCAGCTCCAGGGTTTGCTCCGTCTTGAGTCCTTTGTTCATTTCACGCAGGACCCAATCGGACCCGGACTCGGCGCCAAAAAAGATCATCGTACAGCCGGAAGCCCTAATGGCCGCCAGAGCTTTGTCCGAGTAGCTGAG
The DNA here is from genome assembly GCA_020072905.1 of Terriglobia bacterium. Classification (GTDB taxonomy): domain Bacteria; phylum Acidobacteriota; class Terriglobia; order UBA7540; family UBA7540; genus JAIQGB01. The sequence goes on from JAIQGB010000250.1 coordinate 10,921, forward strand.
GAGGATGTCAATCCGCGCCTCGCACCACCAACGAAGCTTAAGAGGGGTGATCCGCTCCGCCAACTCGACCGCGTGGTCTTCGCGAAGGAAGAAATTGTTGTCGTAAAACTGAATCGCATCAACGTCGTAGTTGTCCACCAGATGACGCAGAACCGATTCGGTCCGGGCGGGCGATTCCATCTTTTCGCGGCTACCGTAAGCCGTGATGACCCCACAGAAATTGCACGCGTAGGGGCAACCCACGCTCGCTTGATGGACCGCGGTCCGGCGCCCCAGGAAGGTGGGCAGGATGTACTTTTCGGTCTGCAACCGGTGGTAGGGCAAGGTCGGAAAAGCGTCCGGGCTCTTCATCATTCGCTCGGGATTGTTTCGATGGGTTCCTTTTTCATCCTTATAGGAGAGGCCGCGAATGGCGTCGAAGGCTCGCTGACCTCGCAGAGCCTGCAACAGTTCAATAAACGTTTCTTCGCCCTGCCCACGAACTGCGAAGTCGACGTAAGGTGCGTTGAGCGTGGCCAGAGTGTAGATGGAGGGGAAATAACCGCCCCAAACGATCGGCACATCGGGAAAGCCGCGGCGAATTTCCCGGCAGGTCTCCATCGCGGCCACCATCTGCGGCCCGGGCATCACCGAAACAGCGAGGAGTTCGACGGGATGTGCCGCGATGAGGCCGGCAATGGTCTTCGCTGGGTCAGGGTCCACGTTCCCATCGACAATCACATACTCCTCGCGGCCTTCGAGCAGGGCGGCCAGTGACAGAACGGCGAGCGGAAACCGCCGGCTGCGCGGCTTGGTCGATTTGGGATGGAAAAGGATGATCACGCCTACGTCACCATCCCCCAGGCGATCAAGAATTTTGCGGGCTCGCGACTGCCCAAAACTCGAGCGCGCCACGGCCTCATCGCCCAACCCAGTCCATACCAGGGTTCACGAAATTCCCAGCGAATGCCGTGCAGCTTCCCCAGGTTTTCCAGAGTGTCTCTCGTCAAAAACTCCCGGCTCGCAATACTGTCCGACCTGAATCCAAACCTCTTTTGGAATTGCGCGTGTTTTTCTTGCACCATAGTGCGCCCGCTGCTCTCGGAGCTGTAGAACGGTGAGTCGATAATCAGCACGTGGCCGGGCCGGCGAAGGCAGCGGAGAGTTTCCTGGAAAGTTTGGCTGTAATTTTCCGAGTAGTGGATGGACGCATTGAAGGCGACCAGGTCAAACTGTGCGGGGGCGAACGGCAAGCAATCCATCTCCGCCTGAAAGCGCGGAAACCGCCAGCGAAGGAACGCTAGGTAATGGCGCGCGGCGCT